>CAZWUO010000058.1:0-18348 GCA_964636675.1 uncultured Ectothiorhodospiraceae bacterium | reverse complement strand
TGGCGCAACCGCTAGCGCGATGGAAAAAACCAGGAATGTCACAATTTTAATCGCGGGATGGATTGTCATCTTGTTATAACAAAGCCTAATGCCAAAACTGAAACCATTTATTTTTTTTGTAGCTATAACGCTGTCCATGAAAAATGATCACTAGCTCAGATATTTTTCCATTCTTCAAATTGCACTCGATCATTGGCAGCCATACATTTTCAAGCAACGTTAACTCTTTTTTTAAGTGATCGACCTGCTGATTTAACACCACTAAATTACCATCCATTAAACCATCAATATCCACCGAACGCGTAGAATAAATAGTATTATTTAATTTTCCACTTAAGCGAAAAACTCCTTCAACAAAGATAGAATCAGTAAACAAAGTATTCCAAACTGAAGTGCAATCATCGATTGAACTCAAACTTCCTTCGCCCCATAACCAAATCGAATTAAATGTCACAGGAGAGACACCGACAAGATTTTCGTTCAGAAAATAATGATGACACCACATCTGAAATTCATGCACGAGCCTAAGCCAAAAATCTTTATCCAGCCCAGCCAACAACAACGGGGAAATGTCTTGACCGATCACATCGTCCATCGAATGCGTGATGATGCGATGGTTATTTTCTGTAAAAATATACCATTCAGCAGAATTCTCGATGCGCAACGTCAACCCCTGGGAACGAAAAAAAAGATCCAGTTGTTTAAAAAAAAGATCTATCCGCTCTTGTGATAAACCTGATAGGGGTGAATTCTCAGACTGCTCCAACAATTGTCCGTATCGAGAGATCGTTAAGTAAACCGGGTCTGCACAGATACACCAATCATCTAAGCGTATTCCGGTTTGACCCAAATGACGAATCGCCGCTTGTGGAATAATGGGAGGAATCCTTAGATCAGGACACACTTCTCCCAACATAAATTGCGCATAATCTCCGCTATTTTTACAGGTTTCTACCTCGCTCCGCGCAATCACGCGATTTAAAGCCGGCGTGTTTTCACGTATATATTGCAATAATTGCTCATCACCTTGGGTAGAAATAATAATTTCTAGGGTTTGCTCACTCGTTTTCATATTATTTCTTGGTCAACCCGTTGCTTGCGCTATTGTATCAAGTATGCATCAATTACCAAGATTTCTTTGCTTTTCGGACACACAACATTGACGCTCGATCTTTGCTCATGTAATTTACGCCTCCTAGTTATCTAAACACGACATATCCTATGCCTAGAAAGAAAAAAACGCCGGTATTTGAAGATGCTTTGAAAGACCTCGAAAACATTGTAGAACGTATGGAGCAAGGAGAGCTAAGTCTCGAAGAATCTCTACTTTCATTCGAGCAAGGTATAAATTTGACCCGAACTTGCCAAGATGCCCTAAAAGAGGCGGAGCAAAAAGTCAACATATTAATCGATAAAAATAGCGATACACCAACAAGACCCTTTGATTTTCCAGAAGCAAACGAAACTGAAGCTAATGACAAATAGTATTCCAGTGTCTGCGGCTTTTCATAAGACTTTAAATACGCTCCAACAACGCATTGAATCCAAGTTAGATCTATTTTTACCTCCTAAAACGAGTCTACCAAGACGCTTACATGAAGCCATGCGTTATGCGGCCATGGACGGCGGCAAACGTATTCGACCCTTTTTGGTTTATGCGGCGGGTGACGCATTGAATGCAAACTTAAATCAACTTGATGCACCTGCTGTTGCCATCGAACTTGTGCACGCCTATTCCTTGATACACGATGACTTGCCCGCGATGGATAACGATGATTTGCGCCGCGGCAAGCCAACCTGCCACAAAGCCTTCGACGAGGCTAGCGCTATTTTGGCGGGAGATGCATTACAAACGTTGGCATTCGAAATTTTGGTCAGCAAAGATAATAAGGTCATTAATGATACCCAGCGCCTCATAATGGCAGCATGCCTCGCACGTGCGAGCGGTTCCTTAGGTATGGTGGGCGGCCAAGCAATAGATCTTGATTCAGTTGGCAAGTTAATCGACTTACCCCAGCTTGAGCAAATGCATCGATTTAAAACGGGTGCCTTAATCTCGGCAAGCGTAGAACTCGGGGTTAGAGGGGCTGGATGCAATGATCCTGAGATACTTGCGCGATTTGACGACTATGCAAAAGCCATAGGCTTAGCTTTTCAAGTACGTGATGATATTTTAGACATCGAGGGTGATAGCTCCATTACGGGTAAACCACAAGGTTCTGATATTGAGCGCGATAAACCAACCTACCCTGCGATTTTGGGCATGGATGGCGCAAAAAAAATAGCCCAAGA
The DNA here is from genome assembly GCA_964636675.1 of uncultured Ectothiorhodospiraceae bacterium. Lineage (GTDB taxonomy): Bacteria > Pseudomonadota > Gammaproteobacteria > S012-40 > S012-40 > JALUUH01. The sequence continues at coordinate 16,056 of CAZWUO010000058.1, read as the reverse complement.
CCTGCATGCAAAAGCGCTACAAGCATTGAACACTTATGATCAAAAGGCGGATAATTTAAGAGGCATTTCCGCGTATATCGTAAACCGAAAAAACTGAACAACACCAAAAGCTTACCATAAATCAACAATATTGCGCTGAGATAATATCCTTGCATTACTTTTGCTTTAAAGTCATCATACGCGGTTTAGCGCTTCAAGAAGAAATTGGCAGTAAAGCATGGTCGATAAAACAAAATATTCGTTATTAAACAGTATTGATACGCCTATACAGCTTCGCGAGCTTAGTGAAACGGAGCTGCCCACTCTGGCATCAGAACTTAGAGATTTCATCATCGAGTCGGTTGGCCAAACGGGTGGCCATTTATCTGCCGGACTCGGCACGGTCGAATTAACCATTGCACTCCACTATGTCATGGACACCCCCCAGGATTTACTCGTTTGGGACGTTGGGCATCAAAGTTATCCGCATAAAATACTCACTGGACGCAGATCTCAGATGCATACGCTGCGACAAAAAAACGGCTTGGCGGGTTTTCCTAAAAGGGATGAAAGCAAATACGACACTTTTGGTGTAGGTCATTCAAGCACATCAATTAGTGCCGCCTTGGGAATGGCGCTCGCAGCAAAACGCAATAATAGCCCTAAACGCGTATCTGCCATTATTGGCGACGGTGCAATGACCGCCGGAATGGCCTTTGAAGCCTTAAACCATGCCGGTGACTTAGACGCAAATATTTTAGTCATATTAAACGATAATGAGATGTCTATCTCGCCCAATGTAGGTGGTCTATCAAATTACTTAGCCAAAATACTCACTGGAAAACTGTACTCTAATGTACGCGAGGGAAGCAAAAAAGTACTGCAAGGCATGCCTACCATGGCTGAGCTTGCCAAAAGAGCTGAAGAACATGTCAAAGGCATGGTCATACCCGGAACATTATTTGAGGAACTCGGATTCAACTACGTGGGGCCCATTGATGGGCACAACCTACCAGCCCTATTAACCACCTTGAGCAATATTAAAAAACTCGAAGGTCCACAGTTCCTACATGTCATCACCAAGAAAGGCAAGGGCTATGCTCCGGCAGAAGAAAACCCCTGCAAATACCACGGAGTATCGGCATTCAACCTCGAAACCGGGAGCGCTGATAACAAACCCATAAACCCTCGTCTGACGTATACCCAAGTGTTTGGACAGTGGCTCTGTGATATGGCAAAAATTGACGATAAACTTATCGCCATCACCCCGGCGATGCGCGAAGGCTCAGGCATGGTTGAATTCTCCGAAAAATTTCCTGAGCAATATATCGATGTGGGAATTGCCGAGCAACATGCGGTCACCCTCGCCGGAGGTCTCGCGGTTGAAGGCCAAAAACCAGTGGTCGCCATTTATTCAACTTTTTTACAACGTGCTTATGACCAATTAATCCACGATATCGCGATTCAAAATTTACCGGTATTATTTGCAATAGATCGTGCAGGCTTAGTTGGCCCGGACGGACCTACGCATGCGGGGTCATTTGATATCTCTTTTCTCAGAGCAATTCCTAATTTAACGATTATGCTACCTGCGGATGAAAATGAAACTCGCCAGATGCTGTATACCGGCTTTCGACTGCAATCTCCTGCCACCGTGAGATATCCCCGAGGAATGGGACCCGGTGTTACGGTTAATCCGCAATTAGAAATGCTCGACATCGGCAAAGCCCAGGTAAGAAGACAGGGTAGCAAGATTGCGATTCTCGCATTTGGCTCGATGGTCACTCTTGCGGAAGAAGCGGGAGAAATTCTTGATGCTTCTGTTGTAAACATGAGATTTGTAAAACCGCTTGATCATAAAACCGTGTTACATATGGCAACAAGACATGAACTCATCATAACGATCGAAGAAAATGCGGTCATGGGGGGCGCCGGTAGCGCGGTAACTGAATTAGTCGCAGGTATGAAACACCCGCCAACCATTATTAATCTTGGAATTCCCGATCGATTTATCGAACATGGAACACACGCAGAACTATTAGATATATGCGGCCTTAACGTTAACGGAATATTGCGCGCTGCGCATAGCAAATTACAAGATAGTTGTTCCAAAGTACTTCCCGCCGGGACTATTTCTTAGTAAAATACTTGGATACTTCAAAAAGACCATAACACCTTTATCAACGAGGTGAGTTCTCGCTCAAACTTAGAATATTATTTATGCCTAAACGCTATTCACTCAAAATTTTAACTGACTTTGCCGCATCTCATTCACTACGCGATTACGCTGGCGAATGTCAGCGCCTACATGGCCATAACTGGAAAGTAGAAGTGGAAGCGGTGGCCTATCATTTGGATAACCGTGGCATCGGTATCGATTTTAAAAAAATGAAAGCAATAACCCATCAAGTATTGGACAAGCTAGATCATTATCACCTCAACGAGATACCGCCGTTCACAAAAATCAATCCGACGGCAGAAAATATAGCCGAATATATTTTTACCGAAGTGCAAAAAAAAATGAATTCAGATGAGGTTAAACTTAGCGCAATAACGGTTTGGGAAACCGACCGCGCTTGTGTGCGGTATACTGAGGACTAACTTATTATTATGTCAAATTCCAATATTGCAGATGTACAGAATAGCTCTGATACACGACAAATACCTATCGACAAAGTAGGTATAAAAGATATCCGCCATCCTGTTCGTGTCAAAGATCGTACGGGTGGAGAGCAACACACCATTGCTAAGTTCAATATGTATGTCAATCTACCACATGATTTTAAGGGCACGCATATGTCCCGTTTTGTGGAGATATTAAATCAACATGAACGCGAGATTACCGTCAAGTCATTTAAAGAAATGCTGATCGAAATGCTCAAAAGACTAGAGGCGGAATCTGGGCATATTGAAATGGCTTTTCCTTATTTTGTCAATAAATCAGCACCTATTTCAAAAGTGATGAGCCTGCTTGATTATGAAGTAATGTTTATCGGTGAAATTAAAAATAACCAACCAGAACTGACTATCAAAGTCATCGTACCCGTGACCAGTCTTTGTCCGTGCTCGAAAAAAATATCCGAATATGGTGCGCATAACCAACGTTCAGCAGTGACCGTAACCGTAAAAACCAATGATTTTGTTTGGATAGAAGACTTAATTGATATCGTTGAGGAACAAGCTTCATGTGAATTATTTGGTTTGCTCAAGAGACCGGATGAAAAATTTGTTACCGAAAAAGCCTACGACAATCCAAAATTTGTTGAAGATATGGTAAGAGATATCGCTGCTCAATTGAATAGCGACAAACGCATTACCGCCTATACCATTGAGTCTGAGAATTTTGAATCGATACATAACCATTCTGCCTATGCATTTATTGAAAAAGTAAAATAATAATTATCACTGTCCTTCAAAACGAATCACCGCGCCTGAGCGACGCACTGTTCCGCTTCTTATGGCGTTCCCTAGTTGCTCCTTTTTCACAACGCTTGGATTAATAATGTCGTTTCTGTCAACACCTTCTATTTTCATAATCGCATCTTCTGTCTTTTTGTTGAGTACAATAATCGCTATTCTTCGATTAATAGGCGCAAACGGCTTATCCACATCAAATGGCACCTTCGATGCTAAACCAACCACCCGGCTTATTTTTTCGGAGGATATACCGGCAGTAACAAGTTCGCGCCTTGAAGCGTTTGCACGATCCGAAGACAATTCCCAATTACTGTAACCACGCTGGGTCAAATAACGCGTTGCATCAGTGTGCCCTGAAAGACTAATTTTATTGGGTACACTATTCAATAGCGGTGCAATTTCTTTTAGTATTTTCTTTGCATATGATTTCATAACGGCACTTCCAACATCAAACATCGGACGTTTGTCTTTGTCAACTATTTGGATACGCAGACCTTCGTCAGTAATCTCTAAGATGAGCTGATCTTTAAACGAAGTTAACGCTGGAATTGTGTCAATGGCATATTCCAACTCATCTTTTAGTGCTTGGAGCTGGCGAAGTTCAAATTCTAAAAAGGCTTCTGTATACTCTGGCGAAAAACTGTCTTGCTCGTTACTTTCCCGGGCCTGATCGCCGTTACCGCGAGATTCGTCTTTATTTTTTCCCAAAGAAATCATACTCGTGCTCGCCCCTCCCGCTGCATTAATCGGGGATGGACTTTGAAAATAACCTGCAATTCCTTTTATCTGTTCAGGTTCAGATACATTGAGCAACCAAAGCAAAAGAAAAAATGCCATCATCGCCGTCACAAAATCTGCATAGGCAACTTTCCAAGAACCCCCATGGTGTCCACCATGACCGCCCTTCTTAATCTTCTTAATAATAATGGGTTGTGCGTTTTCCGCCATTAAGCTTCCTTACTGATGTACTAGGATTTACGTTTGACGTAATCCTCTAGTTCAAAAAAACCAGGGCGATCAATTGAAAAAATAACTTTTCTACCAAATTCAATGGCTACCTGTGGACTATAACCATTTAACGAAGCGAGTAGTGACACTTTGATTACTTCAACAAATTTTGATTCCTCAACAGCTCGTGTACCCAAGGCCGCCGCCATTGGCCCAGCAAACCCATAACTTAAAAGAATTCCAAGGAAAGTACCTACCAATGCTGCCGCTACTTTTGCCCCGATAACATCGGGTCCTTCAGAAATAAATGACATAGTGATAACCACGCCCATAACCGCTGCAACAATTCCGAAACCAGGCAGGCCATCTGCCATGGTTTGCAAGGAACTAGAAGGTACCGCCCCCTCGGTGTGATGTGTTTCCAACTCCAAATCCATCAGGTTTTCCATTTCAAAGGCATTTGCTGCTCCAGTAACCATCATGCGCAGATAATCGGTAATAAAATCCATGGCGTGGTGATCCGATAAAATAGCGGGATATTTGGTAAAAATAGGACTCTTATCCGGTTCTTCGATATGCGCTTCTAACGACATCAAACCTTCTTTGCGCGCCTTCATGAATAGCTCAAAAAGCAAGGCTAATAAATCGAGATAGGCTTGTTTATTATATTTTGATGGGCGCATGAGTCCGGGAATACCGGTGAATACCCGTTTTATCACCTGCGGCGTATTTGCAATCAACAGCGCGCCAAATGCACCACCGCCAATAATGAGGAGTTCTGGAGGATGCACCAAGGCCATAAGCTGCCCACCCGACCACACAAAACCGCCAAATACTGAAAACATCACTACCAATACACCAATAATCATGTTCATTATTTAATCATTCCCTTATTACTTACTTATCATCCCGCGGAGTGCATACAGAAGTATCGACAGGAATTAAGGTTTCTTAACGCATATACAGATAAAGATTTGATTTTTGTAGGTTAATTTTCTTGTTAATAATACGAGTTGAATCAACTGAGTAATGACAATGAGCAAATTCCACAATACAATACACTCGCCCTGAATGACTCGATTCAAGCGTTTATAAACAACAAATCAAATAATTGGAAATATCAAGCAATGAAGTTACCCAAAAGCATCTTGGTTTTTACGCTACTGCTATTGTTTTACTCAAATACAGTCTTTAGCTTTGATATTCTGCAAGCCCTGCCGCTAACCCCAATTACCCCGAAATCCAATCCCACGACAGATGCAAAGATTGCGTTAGGTAAACAACTCTTTTTTGATCCGAGACTCTCATTCAATGGCAATCTATCGTGTAATAGCTGCCACAATCTCAGTGCTGGCGGAGATGACGATGGTAAAGCAAGCATATTATCCAATGGAAAACTAAAACGCTCTGCACCCACGCTATGGAATGTTGGTCATTTATCTGTTAACTATTGGGATTCACGCTCAAGCAGTTTGGAAGCGCAAGCAGAAGAACACCTATTAGACCCACGGGTTATGAATATGCAATCCCCTCGTCTCATTGAGCAGCGCATCAAGGCCATACCGGGATATAGAAAAACGTTCGCCAAGGTGTTTAAAGAACGAAATTCTGTGTCACTCAAAAATATCAGCAAAGCAATTGCGAGTTTTGAGCGCACGCTGAACACCCCCAACAGCCCGTTTGACCGATTTATTAAAGGCGACAAAAAAGCATTAGGCCCTTCTGAGCGGAAGGGCTTAGAACTTTTTCGCGAAATTGAATGTCTGTCTTGCCACTTTGGAGTTAATTTTGCGGGGCCTGCTCCTGGCCCAGCCCTAAAAATGGGTGATGGATTTTATGAGTTGTTCCCAAATCACCTTGGGAGCCACTACGAAAAAATTTATAAACTTGCGGATGACCTCGGTTTATTTCATTTGACCTTTGATCCAGGACATAAACACATGTTTCGTGTTGCCCCACTCAGAAACATTGCGCTAACAGCACCTTATTTTCACAACGGTTCAGTCTCAACACTTAAAGAAGCGGTACGCATAATGGCTTTTGTGCAGCTAAAGCAAAAATTAACCGATGAGCAAGTAGATCACCTCGTTAGTTTTTTGCAATCCCTAACCGGGGAGTTCCCAGAAATAACACTGCCACAGTTACCCGACACCCTCGGTATAACGCTTAGCAATGAATGAATAGAGGACTGTTTGTAGCAGTTAGTTACTTTTTATCTTTGTGACTGTGATGTGCGGAGGAGTGATGGTGATGTCCATCATCATCCCATATTATAGCGGTGTCTGTATCCGTGTGCATGTGATCATCGGGTACTAACTCATCGTGTAAATGTTCGTGCTCATGCCCGTGAAAATGAATATGAATATGTTCCTTGCCGCTTGGCCCATGAGTATGTCGGTGGGCATGCAAAAACTTTTCGATAATTTGTTTTTCTTGCGTACTCATTTTTCCAGTACGCAATTTATCAAGTAATAACTCATGAGTCATTAAGGCTAGTGGTAATTCGAGATTATTTTTCTCTAACAAAGCCTTGTCATTAAGTATCGTTGCCGCTTTTCCATCAGCCACAAAATGTCCATCAGATAAAACCAAACAGCGGTCACATACGTCTAAAGCAATGTCTAAATCATGCGTACATAACAACATCGTACGATCAGAATGTTGTAACCAATTGATGAGTTTTCTTCTATTTAATGGATCCATATTAGTCGAAGGTTCATCAAAAACGAGTACATCTGGCTGATAAGATAATACGGTAGCCAGTGCTAATCTTTTGCGTTCACCAAAAGATAAATGGAAAGAAGATCTTTCATCAAAGCCCTCAAGCCCAACAGTTTCTAATGCCTCTTGAACACGTTGTCGAATCTCTTCCTTCGGCAAACCCAAATTCAAAGGACCAAAAGCAACATCATCAAATACCGTGGGGCAAAATAACTGATCATCGGGATCTTGAAATACAATCCCTACTTTACGCCTAATTTTCACAAAATTTTCTTTGCTAACTTCCAGGCCTGATATCGCAATTTTGCCCTTGGTAGGCGTACTGACGCCATTGAGCAAACTCATGAATGTTGATTTTCCTGCTCCGTTTGGCCCAATGAGAGCGACCTTTTCCCCTCTTTTAATGGTGCAATTCACATTTTTTAATACGTGATGTCCATCCGGATAGGTAAAATCCACATCTTCGACACTAATCGTAATCTCATTCATCGTTATCTACTCTTGTGCGCAACTACTTTTTTGCCATTTAAAGCCATGCGAGTTCCGCCGGTTGAAAAAAACCAAACACGTCGATGGATACCAGCAAAACAGTTAATAATACAACAATCAGCGCTTTTAAAAAGTCTCTTGGTAGCGCATTAAACTCGACTAAAGTTGGATAATCACCATTATAACCTTTCGAAAGCATCGCCTTATAAACACGTTCAGTCCTCTCGAAACTTCGTACTAATAAAGTGCCTACGAAATTTCCCATCAACGTCAAGGTAGTTAAATTAAAACCTTTAACAAACCCTCTTGAACGCATAGCGATATCCATTCTGCGCATTTCTGCGATAAATACGAAAATATATCGATAGGTAAACAATAGCATCTGAACCAACATTTTAGGTACTTTTAAGTGCTGTAGCGCTATCATCGATACATCAAAACGACTACTACCAAATACACAATAAGCGGTAATTACCACGGATACCGCTTTAATAATAATAATACAAGCAATGCGCAAGCCCTCCCACGCAAAAGGAATTCCGATCACATAAAAAGCAGCTTGCCCCGGATAAGATAAGGGCATAATAAGCAGGAGAGGCACTAAAAAGATCAAAACAAACGCAATTCCACCACGTACAAACCTCAGTGGTAGCTTAGAAAGATATAAAAAAAAGAAGGCAAAAATAAATCCTAAAATCGCAACAGGAATACTTTCCAATAAGGCAACACAAAAAATAAAAATGCCCATTGAAAGAATTTTCAGCCGCGGATCCCAATGGTTTAATATAGATTCCACATGTGCATAACGATCAATATCTAATGCCAAAACTATTATTCCATTTTATCGTTATTCATTAGAATTCGGCGATTTATTCGAAGAGTATCGAAAACCGGAAAGGATTTCAGGTTTGGTTTTTAAAAGAAAGCCCACACAAGCCCCCGCTACCAAACCTTCAATCACCATAACTGGTATATGATACGCTAATACAATACCGGCAGTTGTCGTAAATTCTTCACCCGTTGTAATTAGCGCCGTAGACAAAATAATACCCGAAGCAATCGTTGCACTCGCACCCGCTAAGCCACCAAAAATAACCTCATTTTTTGGGAACGAAAATTTGTGTCGAAGTTGCCAAACACCAAAAGCAATCAAAGCGCCCCCACCCAGCATTACGCTATTGACCCCAATGACGGTAACCCCGCCATGACCGAATAAAATAGCTTGTAAAATGATACCCAATAAAATAGCTGGAAATGCCCGCCAACCGAGGATGATTCCCACTAAACCGTTTAACAACAAGTGAACGCTACTGGGCCCAACCGGAATATGGATAAGAGATGCCACAAAAAATACTGAAGTCGCAACAGAAATTTTAGGAATTTCTTCTAATTCCATTTTCCTTAAGGTCGCGGCCGTAAGAATAGCGGTACCCACAAAACCCGAGGCAATGACAACGCCGGAAAGAAGACCATCAGATACATGCATTGTATTATTAACCCTTTCTTGCTTTTAAATACGCAAAGATCCCCAACATGCCAAGAATAAATCCAATACCACCCACAATATCAGAGAAATTTGTTTTAGTTTTCAATTCAGAAATTTCTCTGGCTAACGGCCTAGTTGCTTCGGCAACCGCTTGTCTAATTATCGATTTAAGTTGTTCGTTAGGTACTTCGGCAGTACTATTTCCAAAGTTTTTCTCAGACTCATTGTTAGCGTCACTTGCAACATGAGCTATATTGCCTGAAGCTTGATCTTCTTCCTGAGAAACTATTTCGCCAGCTTTCATACCGAGTGCTGTTTTATGGCCCAGACCCGCATCCAACTCGATGCGGTACTCATTGGCGCTGGGCTTTGCAAAAATATATCCGCCCTCTTTATCTGTTTCACCTTGAAACAAGACCTTTCCGGTATGGTCTAGAACAACGATTTTGCCACCTTTGGGCTTAATTCCACTGGAAAAATATCCTTCAACAAATATTTTGCCATCTTCTTCAAACGCAAATATGTTTAATTTATGCGCATGTGCGGTACTCACAAAAATAAAACAAATTAAATACAACAAACAAAACTTCCAGCCCGTTATCACGCGTAATTCCTTCTTTTTCACCGTTCACAAATTGGACATATATTCAGCAATATTCCATCAACGACCACTAAACTCCCAACGCACACTTTTTTTAAATTTGTGTAACGATTTATCTTTTTGATTATATGTCATAATTTCACCGCCTTCCTTAACTTTCTATGGATAATCCTAGAATAACCCAAAATCCAAAGCCTAAATTCCGAGTAATACGGTGGTGTTCTTGATTTACTTAGACTAGACTTGCTGACATTCACTTCCCCAAAGTTCGTCGAAGTAAGTCTAAAAGGAGAACAACAATGACCTGCGACACGACTTCCTCTAAACGCCAACGCGTTTACAAGCTCTTTATTCCACTAAGAGAACAAATGTATATAACAAAAATCAAGCAAGCTTCCGCGAAGCAAAAACAAGTAGACCTAAAAGTGATTGAAAACGCTAATTTAAAAAATTAAATTCAGTTATTTCTAAGACTTACATTGGTTATGTTACCTGTTTTATAAGAATTTTTTAGCGCACAAGCGAGGGATATACGATCACTTATGCCCTACAGCCGCGCAAACAAAAGCCGGTGATATACACCGGCTTTTGGGTTTCAAAGTAAATAATGTGGAACTACATGCCCTTACCCATCATATGCATAGGACTCATTTTCTTCATTTTTTTGCGCTGTTCCTTGGTCAGCAGTTTTTCAACTTTGTTTCCTGCTTCAATACCTAACATTATCATTTGGCGACGTTTTTCAAAAATCTCACCATATACTTTACCGATAGCTTGGACATTCCGGGTATCCGCGCGATACATTTCCATCAACTTATCGGAAAGTACATCGATACTGTCCGCATGATTCCAGTGCTTGCTTCTAAGATCACGTTGTATTTCTCGGATACCGGTCTTTTGTTTTTTTGTTAACGTTAACTTCCAGACTGAGCGTAATCTCGAAGTCATATGTCCTTCGCTATTCATCATGCCCATGCCACCACCATGATGGCCTCCTTGCATGTGTTGACTCTTGCCGTTGTCGCTCCCTTTATGCCACGCATTTGCTGAGCCCCATGCTTCACTGGCCATGGCGTTTGTAGCAAAACCAAATCCAACAAAAAAAGTAACCGCACAACTTACTAAGCCCATTCTTTTCAACATTTCCATCTCCTATAACTTAAACTTAAAACATCAGCTAGATGCAAACACAGCATGCAAAATGCACGCTGTGGACATCTGATTTAAACATCTTGGGAATATATTAAATTTGAAACTACACAATCTATCGACCTCAAACAACAACGCCTTAAAATCTATTTTTTGAGTAAACTGTCCTCGTAATCACGAACCCACTGGCCCCATTGTCGATAAAATATATCTGCAATAGCTTGCAGAGCCGAAACATAAACACTCTTTTTTTCCAGTATATCATCAAAAGATTGAATAGAATGACTCGGGTTCTCTAACTGATAATCAAATCGATGCACCCATTCATTAACCATTTCTTCAGTCATCTCGATGTGACACTGAAATGCCATCACCCTATCTAATAAAAAAGCCTGATTTGCGCAATGCGAGTTGCTCAATATGTTTATTGACTCTGCGGGTAACGAAAAAGTTTCACCATGCCAATGAAATGGTACAAATTGATTTGCTACGGCGTCCAACCAGTTTAGGTTTAACTCCGGATTTTTACTGACCGAGAACCAACCAATCTCAGTGACTGAATTTTGAGTAATCTGGCCACCTAAGGCTTTACTAATAAGCTGTGCTCCCAAACAATGGCCAAGCATGGGTATTCCTGCTTGTTTAGCATTACGAATCAGCGTGAGTTCTTGTTCGATCCAGGGAAACGCATCATTCGCGCTCATACCACCGCCCATAAATACCAATCCGTTGACTTGGCTTAAATCAGATACCACAAGATCACCTTGATCAATACCAATAATCTCATAAGCAAAATTATTATTTTCTAAAAAATCGGCGAGATAACCCGGACCTTCGCAATCCACATGACGATATATATGTATCCGTTTCATTCATTCCTCACATAGGATTAAACATCTAGATGATACTTTAATAAACTCCCAACATCCCAACATCCCAACATCCCAACATCCCAACATCCCAGCAAACAGTTATCCCTAGGGTTATGCAATCACTTGGTGGTGAAAGTATATACTCCATCCCAATCAGCCTGCGGTGAAACTCGGACAAATTGGCGTATTCTATCACGATAGATTTTGTACAATAATTGGTCTGATTGCTGTTGTAAAAGGCTAAAACCTTGCTCGGCGAGACGCCAATTTTGAGCTCGATAATGATTCAATGCTTGAGTATATAATGCAAGTTCCTGACTACGCGTATCCGCAAGCTCATCTTGCAAACCCAATGGCTCAAATATCTCAATAGCTTCTTCTCTACCTACCACCTTAACGAGATCCAGTGAACGATAACAAAACTCTGGTGCCACACGTACCGTTGCCTCACTCGTCACAATTTGCACACCGTATTTTTTTGTCAACCCCTCTAAACGGGATCCTAAGTTCACCGCGTCACCCATTACCGTATAAGCCATTCGAAAAGTAGAACCCATGTTACCAACACTCATCATACCCGTATTAATGCCGATTCCGATATTAATAGGTGGCCAATTATTCTGCTTAAATTTTTTGTTTATGGCAGGTAGTTCTTTAATCATCATTAGTGCGGCAGCAATAGCATGACTTGCATTTTTTTTATCCAATATGGGTGCGCCCCAAAATGCCATCACTGCATCACCCATATATTTATCAATGGTTCCACGATGTTCGTGAATAACCCGCGTCATAGGCGTTAGCATCGCATTCATTAGATGAGATAATTGTTTTGGTTCGAGGTTTTCTGAAATTGAAGTGAAACCCCGCACATCAGAAAATAACACGGTCATCTCTCTACTCTCTCCTTCTAAGGAAAACTCCTCTTGAGTTTCGCTCAGCTCATCAACAAGTTCTGGAGGAATATACTGGCCAAAACTTTTATGTAACTTCCTTTTGGTATTTTGTTCCAACAAAAAACTGTAAGACACATGTTTAATGAAAATTGAAATAATAAGTAAAACCGTTGACGCAATAGGCACCAAAATCAATTCATTCCAAAAATATAAATTTATTCCTATAACGCCCGCTAATAAAATAAGTGTAAATAAGCCAACCAATAACGCTGCCATGAGTGGCAACAATACCAACATAAAAATGCCGACGATGATTAAGCTAATAAACTCCACCCCTTGGATATAACCCGGTTTTTGCATAATAGATTCGTCTAAAATACCGGTTAGCACATTAGCATGAATTTCTACACCTGGATAAATACCTTGAACGGGTGTGGAACGTAGATCTAGAAGCCCAGCAGCGCTACTACCCACTAAAATTATCGCACCATCTAGCAATTCTGGATCAATTTCTCCGCGCATAACATCAGTGGCTGAAATATACGGAAAACTTCCTGATGGTCCAATATAAGGTACTGAAATAGCAGATTCGTGACCTAGTGGAATTTTCAAACCTCCAATGGTCAACCACTCAAGACCTAAATTGACGGGTGCATTTTCATATCCCGGAGCAATCGTAAACTCCATTTCTGGATTTCCCATTAAGGTACTTATCATTGCCAATGGCAGAGATGCGTATAACTCACCTTCAAATTCCTGGAATAAATAAACTTTTCGAATGACGCCATCACTATCCACAACAGGTTTATCAATAAATCCTGCATGCGAGGCACTTCTTTGTAGGTTTTTTAGATTTGCTCCGTAGCCAATTGCTTTCGGGATAGGTAATTTTTCCACACCCAATTTAACATAAGAAGTCACCGGCTTAGGTAATAGGCCTTTCTTAATTTCCTTCTCCGAAGAGTTCTCAGGAACGAAAAAATAACCTAACACTGAGTCTCTGCCCTGTAAACTTTGGGCAAAAATATTATCCCATTCGAGCATGGGTTTTAGGGTCTCAAAAACACTCAAGAAATTCTCATCATTTTTCAAATGTGAATCAGCAAGACTATTTAAAACTGCTAACCCAGAGCTCGTATCTTCCTCGATAAACAACACATCAAAACCAACGACGCTTACATAGTATTTGTCAAACAACTTATCCGTCAGTAAAGCGAGCTTATCTCGACCCCAGGGCCAACGCCCCTCAACATCGAGACTTTTTTCATCGATATCTACAATGATGACACGCTTTTCTTGCTTATTAGGCAGGGTCGCCAATAAGCGCATATCATAAGCCCGATCCTCTAATGGTTCGACAAGCGGAAGTTCTATCGCACCCATAGAGTGAAGCACGAAACTCATTATGATAATCAGACCTAAAAAAAATCGTGATAAATTGTAACGTCGCATAAATACCACTTTATGACTCGATAGCCGGCACGATGAATTGTGGGAAAAATGGTTGATGCAAGCAATAGCGGCATGGTTTTGATTTTTTTGAAGGAGAGAAATTTAATCTATAAAAACTGGGATCAGTAATAATTTGCGAATGCAATTAAGAAAATTTTTAAAATAATGCTATCGAGGTGACCATAATCCTGTATAGCATTCTACATCCTCTTCTTTTATTCGACCCGCTATCGTTAAATGTTCTACTTCCTCGCGAGTAATAGGAATAATCTCAGCGTTATCCTGGTATACCCATTTTCCGTTTAGCGTAAGCTCAAATACAGTCACCATGATATCATCAAATCGAATGACGTGATTTTGTGCTAAACGCTTTATATCAACTAACGTTAGCGGCTTATTATTTTTCTCGGTTTCTTCCCGTAACAGGCTTTCAAGTGCTATATCCCAATTTTGTATTTCCATGATAAACCCTATGTTTTATGTTCTCTCAACGACATCACTACGCTTTAAATGCTTTATCGGAAGCTAAGTAAATGCGTTCTTGCTCGGTGCTCTCTCTATTTAACTCTTTGTTTCTATGGAGAAAACGACCAAATTGGCGAATAATATCACGATGATGTTTAGCAAATTTGAGATTTTCTATCATTCCCTCTCGCGCGTACAAATCCACAGCTCTATCTTGATCAGCCATATTTTCGCTATGCATAAACGGCATATATGCGAATAATTTTTGATCATGATCTAGATGAATGTCGTTAGCGTTCTCTATCATCATATTAGCGACAACTCGCGCTTTTTTTTCAGTTGAATATCGAGTTGCGCTATGCCGGAATATATTTAATGGGATCTGATCAAGAAGGATAATCAGCGCGAGAGAGCCTTTGGAGGTATCTTGCCAATGATCGAGTTCGCTATTTTTTGCTGCAAGATATATATCTGAATATTCATTCTTAAGTTTTTGATCAAATTCCGCTGTTGCATTAAACCATAAAGGTCGTACTATGCCGGAAAACCATAATTTGAGTAGATCATCTGCCACTTTAGCCACAGCCAAACCTTTTCTTGTTATATCTAATCAACATCAATGAGAAGGCTTCCATTGAACACTGGTTCCGTCAAGACCACAATAGCCATTCGGATTTTTCACGAGATATTGTTGATGGTATGTCTCTGCATAGTAGAAGGTTTGGCGTGCTTTAATTTCTGTCGTTATTGCTGAAAAACCACTCTCTAGCAAAGCCTTTTCATATTCATTTTTCAATTGGATCGCATACTGTTGCTGCCTAATATTAGAATAATAAATCGCGGAACGATACTGACTACCTCGATCATTCCCTTGTCGCATACCTTGGGTAGGATCATGCGAATCCCAAAATAATTTCAATATTTCTATTAACGGCACAATGCTTGGATCAAATACGACAAACACTACTTCAACGTGTCCCGTTTCACCACTGCATACTTGTTGATAAGTGGGTTTTTCAACATTCCCTGCGGTGTATCCAACAGCTGTAACATAGACACCACTTCGTTCCCAGAAAATTTTTTCTGCTCCCCAGAAACAACCCATACCAAATAAAATTTGTTCACATTCGCGCGGAAAATCGGCCGTCATATTTCTGCCGGACAATAGGTGATACATAAGGAGATTCCAGTTCAAGCACTTTGCTCACGCAAAGCACGATAATAGTCTGCTAGGATATATATTCGTGATTTAAGTTAAGCATAACCTACAAAGCTTTGTTAAGTAAAAAAAGCAAGCCTCTTATAAAACGGCTTCAGAATTCTTCCCACTCGCTATTTCCACCCGATTTTGGATTAGCCGCTATGCGGCATGGAACAGCCGCAACAGCTCGGTCTATCGGCACTGCCGGTTAGGTGCAACCAATGCTGGCATCGATGTACCACCCCCGAGCATGCTAGTCGATACTGCAGATTCATCTATTTTGAAATATTGCATAAGTTGCTCTAGGTCTTTTGCTTGTTCATCCATGGATTCACTCGCGGCGGCAGCCTCTTCCACTAACGCAGCATTTTGTTGCGTCACCT
>CAZWUO010000057.1:0-18366 GCA_964636675.1 uncultured Ectothiorhodospiraceae bacterium | reverse complement strand
CATAGACCTCCTCGCCATGGCTTAGAAACATGCGTCCGCGTTCTTGCAAGTTCCACAACGCAAAACCTACCGCCTTGCCTTTGCCATTGGAGATTAAGACGCCATTTTTGCGTATGCCAAATTCGCCTTTTTTCATCGGGCCATAATGGTCAAATACATTGTAAAGTAGCCCTGAGCCTTGGGTTGCAGTGAGAAACTCGGTTCTAAATCCGATCAAACCACGGGAAGGAATGATGTAGTCCAAGCGTACCCGTCCTTTGCCGTCCGGTATCATGTTTTTTAAGTCACCACCACGCTCACCAAGCTTTTCCATAACGGTGCCTTGGTGCTGTTCTTCGACATCGACGGTGAGTTGCTCGTAAGGTTCTTGTTTTTCACCATCGACTTCTTTGATGATGACCTCGGGGCGCGAGACACCGAGTTCAAAGCCTTCGCGTCGCATGTTTTCAATTAAAATGGAAAGGTGTAACTCGCCGCGCCCTGAGACACGAAATTTGTCGGAATCTTTGGCTTCGTCGACGCGTAGCGCCACATTGTGGACTAACTCTTTCTCCAGGCGTTCACGGATTTGGCGTGAAGTAACAAATTTTCCATCTTGGCCAGCGAGTGGTGAGTTGTTGACCTGAAAAGTCATGGAGACGGTGGGTTCATCAACTAACAGCGCGGGAAGTGCCTCGATATTATTCGGGTCGCATAAAGTGTCGGATATGCTGAGTTTTTCTATGCCGGTAAATGCGATGATGTCACCGGCTTGGGCCTCCGGAACTTCGACTCGATCAAGACCATGGAATCCCATGATTTGTAATATCCGGCCATTACGTTTTTTACCTTGCACATCAATGATGCTCACTTGCGTATTGGTTTTGATGCTCCCGCGTTTGATCCGGCCAATGCCAATAACGCCGACATAGCTGTTGTAGTCGAGAGAGATCACCTGCATTTGGAAAGGGCCAGCGACATCCACGTCGGGCGGTGAGACTTTGTCGACTATGGTTTCGAACAGCGGAGTCATATCTGTGCTTGGGTTTGCTTCGTCGAGCGTCGCCCAGCCATTGAGCGCTGACGCGTAAACCACCGGAAAGTCGAGTTGCTCATCGGTGGCGCCTAATTGGTCAAACAATTCGAAGGTTTGATCCATAACCCAATCGGCGCGTGCGCCGTCACGATCAATTTTATTGATAACAACAATGGGTCGAAGTCCAAGGGCAAATGCTTTCTCGGTCACAAATCGGGTCTGTGGCATCGGGCCTTCAACCGCGTCAACCAGTAATAATACGCTGTCAACCATCGATAAAACGCGTTCTACCTCACCGCCGAAGTCGGCATGTCCTGGGGTATCTACAATATTAAACTGGTAATCTTGCCACTGGATGGCGGTATTTTTTGCAAGAATGGTAATGCCGCGTTCTTTCTCAATGTCATTTGAGTCCATCACACGCTCTTCGAAGTCCCCCCGGCTTTCTAGGGTTCCAGATTGTTGCAGCAGCTTATCAACGAGCGTTGTCTTGCCGTGGTCAACGTGTGCAATGATTGCAATATTACGGATCTTATCAATGGATTTCATAGCGGTTTACCTTGTAAATGACGCGCGCATTCTACTGCCTTGTTGGGACTTGAGCAAAAGCTTATTGAATATTTTTTAATATATGGGGTATATGCAGTAAGGGGTTGGCCTAATTGCTTTCCAGTTGCTCGAGCATTTTTAGCGCCGGAACATGTCCTTCGTAAGCTGCAAAACTAAGCCAGATCATTGCTTCAAAGATGTTTTTTTCAACGCCGTCACCTTTTTGATACAATAATGCAAGCTCATATTGCGCATTCTTATTGCCCCCCATAGCGGCTTTTTCGAGCCAGTTTTTTGCTGTGATGTAATTTCTTTTCAGGCTACTACCTTGTTTGTAAGCGAGTCCGAGGCGGTATTGCGCCGAGATATCGCCTTCATTTGCCCAAAGTATGTCTTGTACGAGGTCTGGTTCTTTAGGAAATCCAAGTTGGCTTAGGGTTTTATGTTGTTTTTCTTTAATCCTCTGGAGTGCTTTAATCGCCAACGGATAACCGGCTCGCTTGGCTTTTAAATACCAGCGTTTAGCCTTGTTTGAGCGTTTGAGAGCACCCATGCCGAGCTCGTAGCTCAGGCCGAGTTGATAATAGGCCGCGACAAATTGCTGCCTAGCCGCTTTTTTATACCACTTGCGTGCGTTGGATGGCTGAAAGCGAGTGCCAAGGCCGTAAAATAAAATATTGCCCAAATAGTATTGGGCCTCTGCATTATCGTTAGTTGCCGCTTTTTCGAACCAGTGTCGGGCTTGCTGGAAGTCTTGTAGGGGGCCGCTAACGAGGTAAGTTTTTCCAAGATGAGCTTGGGCGTAACGATGGTTTTTAATCGCGGCTTTTTTATACCAAATCGCGGCTTGCGCAAGACTTTTGCCGGTTCCTATGCCGTTGGCATATAAGGTTGCCAGCATATAATGAATGTCTGCGTTATTAGTGCTTTGTGCGAGTTTTTTTGCAACCTTGAATTGTTTCTCCAGAGGATCATTGGTTTTCACCTCAGCTTGTCCGTGAATCGCGAACAGCAGGCAAAGCATGAATCCAACAGTGGATATGAAATATTTACGCATAGTCATTTACGCATAGTCATTATAGTGATGAAAAAAGCATATAGCTTACTACTTACAATTGTTTACTACTTGTAAAGCAAAATCTAGGCTAGCTATGGTATTGGTCTTAGATTAATGCATGATTAATGTACAATCCATTGAAATGAGGTGTTTTACTCATGAATCATGCACGTTAGCAGTTAACCGTGATAGAGGTGAAATTTTATGCAGTTTTAAGATATTTGACTTAATTCTCGATCTTCGCACTCCATCAATGCGGGATTAATCCCGCATTGATGGAGTATTCGTTTTTTTGAGGCCTTAATGTATGCTGCTGGTATTTTCTTCGTAGACTAAGTCTTCCATCCATGTGTAGGCGGCTTCTAAACCTGGTTGGTTAAACAAAACCATTAACACAACCCATTTAATGTTCTCGATATCAATTTCATGGGTTTCCAAAGCCATTATTCGGTCAATGGCAGTTTCTCGGGTTCCGTGATCGAGAACCCCAATGTTTTCCAAAAAAATCAGAAAACCACGTGCGCCAACGTCAATCTTTTTAATCTCTTGAGCGGTGAATACACGGATACTATGACTGTTGCGCAACGACCACTCGGGTTGCTTGTTACGTAATTCGGCTAAATCTTCTAGCCAGGCGAGCGCCTTCTCGACTTCACTTTTCGGAAATCCGGCTTCTTCTAATTCCAGCTTTAAGGTGTCTCGGTCTGGATTGACAGCTTCCTCTTCGTCAAGATAATTTTCAAAGAGGTACATCAATACATCGAGTATATTTTCTTTCATCATAAATACCCTTTCATTTTTTACGCGAATAATGTCCGCCAGAATGACGCTCTATATAGCCCTTTAATTCAAGTACCAAGAGCATAGAGGAAACATCTTCAGGCATTAACCCACTGCGTTCTACGACACTGTTAATCGCAGTCGGTTCGAATCCTAGACTTTCTAAAACTTGGATGTACTCGTCATCGAGTGTTTCAGTCAAAATGTCAGGGTGTGCTATTTCTTTGCTAGATGATATAGCAACTGAGGCAATTTGCCCAAGTTCTTCTAATATATCTTCGGTCGTTTCTACCAGTTTAGCGCCTTGTTTTATGAGGGCGTGACAGCCTTTTGCCAACGGGTTGTGGATAGATCCGGGTATGGCAAAAATTTCTCTGCCTTGCTCCCCTGCCATTCTTGCGGTGATTAGGCTGCCGCTTTTAGTCGCTGCTTCGACCACGAGTACGCCCAAGCTCAAGGCGCTAATAATCCGATTTCGTAGCGGAAAATTTTCTTTCAATGGTGGCGTACCGATCGGCAACTCTGAAATAATTAAGCCATCATTGTCAATAATTTGATGCGCCAGGGCTTGGTGTCTTGCGGGGTATATTCGATCTACTCCGGTGCCGGCAACCGCGATGGTAAAGCCAGGCGCAGAGAGTGCTCCTTGGTGACTGGCTGCGTCTATGCCCAATGCCATGCCGCTGGTAATGGTTATGCCGGATTGCGCCAGGGATTTTGCGAAGTTAAATGCGTTTTCTTTGCCTGTCTTGGAAGGGTTACGGCTACCGACAATGGCGAGCTGAGGCATTTTAAGTAATGCGGTGTTGCCTTTGGTGAATAAAACAGCAGGAGGAGCGTTCATTGCGCGCAAGAGATCGGGATATTCAGCACAGTGATAGGTCAGTATATTGTTTTTCTCTGCGTCTGCCCAGTGCATATCTTGTTCGACTTGCGTCCAGTCTGGTGCTTGCAGGTAGTTTTTTAGGCGTGCAGGAATTCTTGGGATGGTATTAATCATCTCTATGTTTTCAAACAAGTTTTTGGGGTCTTCCGCATGCTCTAATAGGCGCTGAAAAGTAACGGGGCCAACACCGGGAGCGCGCTGCAGAGCAAGCCAATATTTTATATTTTTATTCATACAATATTCCCTAGGGTCTCTTGGTATAACATTATTCTTACTGTTGTGCCTGAAAAATCGTCACTCGTCAAAAGTAGGCGCAGTTTATATGCTAAGATCACGTTTTTTGAGTAGGAGAGAGTTAGGCTGAGCAAGTATGGCAATTCTTAATATTTTACATTTTCCTGATGATCGTTTGCGTCAGGTATCCAAGCCGATTGAGAGTTTCGATGAGCGCTTGAATCAATTGATTGATGATATGTTAGCAACGATGTATGACGCTCCAGGGGTGGGGCTTGCAGCGGTTCAAGTAGGTCATCCCATTCGGCTCATCGTAATTGATGTTTCGGATGATAGCAGCGCCCCGATGGCCTTAATTAATCCAACGATTATCGCCAAAGAGGGGAGTCAAACCTCAGACGAAGGCTGCTTGTCGGTGCCCGCAATTTATGAGCCGGTGAACCGGGCGGAACAAGTGGAGATCGCGGCACTGGATAGAAAAGGCGAGAAGTTTCAGTTAACCGCGAGCGGTCTGCTGTCCATTTGCATACAACATGAGCTCGATCATCTCGAAGGTATTATGTTTGTAGATCACTTGTCGATGATTAAAAGAATGCGCATAAAGAAAAAAATGGAAAAATTGCGCAAAAAAACCATGTAGTGAGCCGTTTTTATGAAGCATCGTTTAAAAATTATTTTTGCTGGAACTCCCGAATTTGCTGCCGTAGCGCTGCGCGGAATGCTCGCCGCTGCGCACGACGTCGTTGCGGTGTATTGCCAGCCAGACCGTCCAGCAGGGCGTGGTAGAAAAATTGCGTCAGGTGCGGTGAAGGCTGTCGCGCTAGATGCCGGGATTCCGGTTTATCAACCATTGTCATTGAAAGACCAGGCCGCGCAATTAGAAATGTCGCGTTTGGAAGCCGATGTGATGGTCGTTGTTGCGTATGGTTTGATTTTGCCGCAGGCCGTTTTAAACATTCCGACTTATGGTTGTTTTAATATTCATGCTTCTTTGTTGCCACGCTGGCGAGGGGCGGCACCTATCCAGCGCGCTATTTTAGCGGGCGATCAGCAAACCGGTGTCACCATCATGCAGATGGATGCCGGCTTGGATACCGGCGACATGCTGCTCAAGTTAAGTTGTCCTATTAACCCATGCGATAATTCACAAAGCTTGCATGATAAGTTGGCTCGCCTTGGGTCGCAGGCTATTTTACAAATATTAGAACAATTGGCGGCAATACCATTAACGCTTAAAAAACAAAACGAGGACTTAAGCTGTTATGCCGCAAAACTGAGTAAGTCTGAAGCAGTGATTGACTGGTCTTTATCCGCTCGCGTTCTTGACCGCCAAATTCGTGCCTTTAATCCCTGGCCGGTTTCCCAAACGACGTATCAAGACAAAACCCTCAGAATATGGAATGCCGAAGTTGTAGCATCGATTGAACCCAGCTTGCAAACGTGCGCGTATGGGGAAATTTTGTCAGCCAGCAAACAAGGGATTGATGTCGCTACGGGTGATCAAACTGTGTTGCGCATTACCCAGCTGCAATTACCGGGAGGCAAGCCAATCGATGCGGCGAGTTTTTTAAATGCGCATAAACCGACAGGAATTATCTTGGGTGCTGCCATTGGCGAAGCATAGTCCGCGTTTCATAGCCGTTAAAGTACTCGCGGAAGTGATAACGAAAAATCGTTCGCTAGGTGTTGTATTATCGCGTCATCTTGACCAGCTAGAAAATCCTTCTGACCAAGGTTTTGCGCAAGATCTTGTTTATGGGGTTGCGCGTTGGTATCCGCGTATCGAGTATTTCATTGCGCAATTACTCAGCCGAGCGCTTAAGCCCAAGGATTTCGAATTAAAGTTATTAATCGCAATCGGCGTGTATCAACTTGCCTTTAGTCGTGTGCCTACCTATGCCGCAATTAATGAAACAGTGAAGCAAGTCAAACCTTTAAAGCGGGACTGGGCACGAGCTTTGGTGAATGGTGTGTTGCGAGAATTTGTACGCAAACAAGCCGATCTTGAGCAAAAAATGGCGAGCGATGAGGTTGCTCGAACGGCTCATCCTCAATGGTTTATTAAACAGCTAAAGATAGATTGGCCAGAGGACTGGGAGAAAATCCTAGCCGCGAATAATCAGCATCCACCCATGAGTTTAAGAGTGAATGCGCGAGAATTGAGTCGCGCAAAGTTTATGCAGCAGCTCAGCGAAGTAACCATAAATGCCCATGAAATAGCGGGCGTGGATTATGGGGTGGAGCTTGAAAGTCCGGTGCATGTTGAGAATATCCCTGGGTTTTTTGCTGGCAAGGTTTCGATTCAAGATGGCGCTGCGCAAATGGCATCTCAGTTATTAAACCTGGAGCCTCAGCAGCGAGTGCTCGATGCTTGCGCAGCACCGGGTGGTAAGACGGCGGCGATTATTGAGCAACAGAAAAATTTACTTGAAGTCGTCGCGTTAGAGGTAAAAGAACCCAGGCTTCGTTTGATCAATGAAACCTTGTCGCGATTGAATTTAGCGGCGACCCTGATATGCGCGGATGCCGGTGATATTGAAAAATGGTGGGATGGGCAGCACTTTGACCGAATATTATTAGATGTTCCATGCTCTGCCACCGGGGTTATTCGGCGTAATCCTGACATCAAGATATTGCGTTCAGCGGATGATGTGCGCGAGTTAGTGCGCGTCCAGGAAAATCTTCTTAATGCCATTTGGCAAACGCTAAAACCCGGTGGACTTCTGGTGTATGCAACATGCTCGGTATTGCAGGTAGAAAATGCTGGCCAGCTTAAACGATTCTTAGTCAGGCATGTGGATGCAAAAGAAATTAAAATTGCTGCAAATTGGGGTAAGCTAGGTGATATCGGACGATATTTACTTCCGGGAGAAAATGGCATGGACGGTTTTTACTATGCTTGCATCACTAAACGACCGGCTTAACGCAGAAATATTTCAGCATGTTTCATCGCGCTTGCCGCGTAATCATCGAGTGTAAGTTGTAATGAAAATAATTATTTTAGGTGCAGGACAGGTGGGTTCGACCGTGGCGGCGACTCTGGCGAGTGAATCTAATGATATTACGATCGTCGATGTAGAAAGCCAGCGGATTCGGGCGTTACAAGATAGGCTCGACGTACAAGTTGTATTAGGCCATGGCTCCCACCCCGAAGTATTGCGACGTGCTGGGGCTGAAGATGCCGACTTGATTTTAGCCGTTACCAATAGCGATGAAACCAATATGATTGCTTGTCAAATCGCTTATACTTTGTTCCATACTCCAACAAAAATAGCACGTGTTCGAGCCAAAGAATATCTGAGCTATCCACAATTATTTGCCCAAGAAGCTTTGCCGATTGACGTATTAATCAGTCCAGAGCAGGTCGTTACCGAATATATTCAGCGTCTTATTGAGTTTCCGGGTGCATTGCAGGTACTGGATTTTGCAAACGGAAAAGTACGTCTTGTGGCAGTGAGAGCAATCCATGGAGGCCCTTTAGTCGGTCATGCAATAATGGAGTTAAAGCAACATATGCCCGGCATTCAAACACGGGTTGCTGCCATTTTTCGTCGTGGAAATCCGATAATTCCAACCGGTGACACCATTGTTGAAGTTGATGATGAAGTGTTTTTTATTGCTGCGCGAAAAAATATTCGAGCGGTTATGGCCGAGCTTAGGAAGCTTGATAAGCCGGTTAAGCGGATTATTATCGCCGGTGGTGGCAATATTGGAACGCGCTTGGCAAAAGCGCTAGAGCATAAATACCAAGTCAAAATTATTGATCGCAATCTCCAACGTTCAAAAGATGTATGGGCCCAGCTAGAGCGGACAATCGTATTAAATGGTGATGTGGCGGATGCAAGCCTGTTATTAGAAGAAAACATTGAAAATACGGATGTATTTTGTGCCATGACCAATGATGATGAGGCCAATATCTTGTCTTCTATGCTGGCTAAAAGATTGGGCGCACGAAAAGTGATGGCAATTATCAATCGACCAGAATATGTTGATTTGGTACAAAATGATTTAATTGACATTGCAATCTCGCCGCAGCAGGTCACTATTGGCAGTTTATTGGCGCATGTTAGAAGAGGTGACGTTGCTGCGGTGCACTCTCTACGACGTGGTGCAGCTGAAGCGATTGAAGCGGTAGCACACGGTGATAAGCGCTCGTCAAAAGTGGTGGGCAGAAAAATTAAAGAAATTAAATTGCCCAAGGGAGCAACGATAGGGGCAATTGTGCGTGGCGAGGAAGTGCATGTGTCGCACTCGGAACTAATGGTTGAAGCAGAAGATCATGTGATTTTATTTGTCGTCGACAAAAAAAGAATCGTGGAAGTAGAGCGATTATTCCAAGTGGGTATTACTTTTCTCTAGGAAAACTTATTAAATGCAAGGAACCGCCGTACAAAAAATAATGGGCTTGTTTTTCATGGTTTTTAGTTTAACCATGTTGCCCCCAGTGCTGGTTAGTTTTTTTTACAGTGACGGCGAGGCATTCGCCTTTTTTTACGCTTTTATTATCACGAGTATCTTTGGTTTATTGCTATGGTTTCCGGTGCGTCATTTTCGCAAAGAACTGCGTTTGCGCGATGGGTTTATTATTGTTGCCATGTTTTGGGTGGTGTTAAGTGTTTCCGGTTCATTACCCTTAATACTATCGGATAATCCCGTGTTATCTATCACCGATGCCGTATTCGAATCGGTGTCGGGTTTGACAACAACGGGTGCAACGGTCATTACCGGTTTAGATCATCTTCCAAAATCAATTCTATTTTATCGCCAACAACTGCAATGGTTGGGCGGAATGGGGATTATTGTTTTGGCGGTAGCGGTGCTTCCGATGCTGGGTATTGGAGGCATGCAACTATATCGTGCAGAGACCCCTGGGCCGATGAAAAATAATAAGCTTAAACCGCGCATCACTGAAACGGCGAAGGCGCTTTGGTATATTTATCTGGGTTTAACCATAAGTTGTGCGCTGGCTTACTGGGCCGCAGGAATGAGTGGTTTTGATGCGTTAACCCATAGCTTTTCAACCGTCGCCATCGGTGGTTTTTCAACGCATGACGCAAGCATGGGTTATTTTCAGAATTATTGGGTTCAAGCCGTTGCGATGGTTTTTATGTTGCTAGCAGCGGTGAATTTTTCATTGCATTTTATCGCTTGGCGTGGATTGACCGTGTCGCCTTATTTGCAAGATGAGGAATTCAAAACTTATGTCAAAGTATTGTCATTTGTTGCCATTGCAACAGTGGGTTTTTTGTTGCTCAATAATACTTTTTCTGCGACCAGTGACGCTGTTTTTCATGGCTTGTTTCAAGCAATTTCTATAGGCACGACTACCGGGTATACCACTGCTGATTTTTCTATGTGGCCTGGGTTTATTCCCGTATTACTCATTTTCGCGAGCTTTATTGGAGGCTGTGCCGGATCAACGGGCGGCGGCATGAAAGTGATTCGTATTTTACTTTTGGTGAAACAAGGAAAGCGTGAGGTGGTGCGTTTAATCCATCCTTCTGCACAAGTGCCGGTCAAAGTGGGTAATCATATTTTAGAGGATCGAGTACTTGAAGCCGTATGGGGATTTTTTTCTTTGTATGTTGGCGCGTTTACCGTCATGGCGATGAGTTTAACCGCGACAGGTTTGGATTTAGTGACTGCATTTTCTGCTGTCGCTGCGTGCATGAATAATTTAGGGCCAGGTTTAGGCAGTGTTTCTGCGCATTATGGAGATATTAACGATGTGGCTAAATGGATTTTATGTTTTGCAATGTTGCTAGGCCGTTTAGAAATATTTACATTGCTGGTTCTTTTGACACCTACTTTTTGGCGACGATAATGACACAGATATTGGATGAGAAAACGCAGCATAAATGGAATAATATTTATGATGACAAGGCCTTGCGGAGCTTAAAGCCTTCACGAGTGGTGCTTGAAAATATACATTTGGTAGCACCTAATGGACGCGCATTGGAATTAGCCTGTGGTCTCGCGGCGGATGCTTTTTATCTTGCCGAGTATGGCTTGCAGGTTGAAGCCTGGGATATTTCTGATGTGGTGGTGGATAAAATAAATGTGCTTGCCTCACGCGAAAAACGATCGGTTACCGCCTCGGTAAAAGATTTGTCAAATATATCGGTAGATGAAAACTGTTTTGACTTAATCAGTGTTGCACACTACTTAGATAGAAATCTCGTTAGTGCGATAATAAAAATGTTAAAACCAGGAGGTTTGCTGTTCTACCAGACGTTTACCCGAACCGTGACGGATGCATATTCTGGCCCCGGTAATCCTGATTTTCGATTACTGCCGGGTGAGCTGCTTGATTTATTTTCAGATCTAAGTTTAGTTGTTTATCGAGAAGAAGCTTTGCTTGGAGATCTTACTAAGGGCTTGCGCAATGAGGTGTTGTTTGTAGCTCAGAAACCCGATTAAGAGGCTGGGTGGGTTTAGTCGTTAGCGTTTTTTATTTGCGGCTCAAGGGGTTTTTCATTGCTTTCGACCGAGTTATTTTTTTGTAGCTTGATTTTTAGTTTTAAGTGAGTGGCAGAGTCTGCATTTTTCAGTGCTTCATCGGCGCTTATTTTACCTGCCTTATATAACTCGAAAATGGCCATATCAAATGTTTGCATGCCCAAGTCGGCTGATTTTTCCAGTATTTCTTTGATGTTGTGTATTTGGTCTTTCAGAATGAGTTCGCTAATCAAGGGCGTTGCTAAGAGAATTTCGGTCGCCGCAGTTTGTTTGTTGTCCAAGGTTTTGATGAGTCGCTGCGAGATAATGGCTTTTACATTGAACGATAAGTCCATGAGCAATTGATGGCGTCGATTGTCCGGAAAGAGGTTTATAATCCTCTCCAGAGTATGGGTGGCATTATGGGTATATAATGATGATACGACTAAATGCCCTGTTTCAGAATATGCAAGCGCTTGCTCCATGGTTTTACGGTCACGTATTTCACCAATATGGATTACATCGGGTGCTTGGCGTTGCGCGTTAATCAAAGCTTGTTCGTAGCTTGCGGTGTCGATACCCACTTCTCGTTGATTGATGATAGATTTTTTGTGTTGGTAAATGAACTCAATCGGATCTTCAATGGTAATAATATGTCCTGAAGCGTGAGCATTTCGATAATCAATGAGAGCCGCTAAAGAAGTCGATTTTCCTGAGCCTGTGCCGCCCACAAATAATACTAAGCCGCGAGGTTGCAACATGACGCGCTTTAAAACGTCTGGAAGATTTAGTGAGTCAATGCTAGGTATGCTGCTTTTTATATGGCGAATAACCATTGCTGTTTGGCCGCGCTGCTTGAATATGTTGGCTCGAAAACGGCCTAGTCCAGATTGTGAAATGGCGAGATTTATTTCAGAGGATTGCTCAAACACTTGTTGTTGTTCCTCGGTCATTAATTGCAGCGCCATTTCAGTAACCTTTCCTGGTGGGATGATGTTGGCTTCGAGCGCATTGAGGGTGCCGAGTATCTTAATGCTCGGAGGTGCGCCTGTGGTCAAATACAAATCAGAGGCTGAATAATTGACCATCGCTTGCAGATAGTCTGCTAAAGACATTTATTGCTTCCCTTCCTCTTCTAGAATTATTGATTGAAATACACGCTTCGTGCCATGGATTGAGAATAAGCGAGTAGCGGTGTATTCTTTTGTAAATGATATTTTTACGGTCACTGTGTCCGCAAATAATAAACCGATTTTAAAGTGCCTATCGAATGGAACTAAATTACGAGATTTTACCTGCTGAACTTGCAACGCTGGTTGAGCAGCATTTTGCTGATTTTAAACAAGCAGCAGCATTGCAAAACATTAGTTTGCAGGCAAGTCCTCATTGGGCAGAGCTTCCCGTGGTGTGGATGGCGAGTGAGTTTGTTGCGCGTTACTGTGTGTTGCATCCTGCGGTGTTGATGGATTTATTTCACAGTGGGGATTTGGCACGAGACTATTCGATGGATGAATATTTAACGTGCTTGCAAAACAGGGTGGCAGGCGTAAAAACCGAGCAAATGTTTTGCTCGTATATTCGCCAGTATCGGCAGCGTGAGATGTGTCGAATTGCATGGCGCGATTTATCCAATACCGCCGGTTTGCCAACGATATTGCACGAGTTATCGGCGCTCGCTGATGCATGTGTAACAGTAAGCTCTGCTTTTGCGCAACATGCGCTTGAAAAGGTTCACGGCTTTCCGCGCGCTAGCGATGGTACACAGCTGGATTTAATTGTTTTGGGTATGGGAAAACTGGGTGGGAATGAGCTTAACTTTTCATCGGATATCGATTTGATCTATACGTTTGTGGAAGAAGGAACCACGGTAGAGGGTAGTCGTCCTGTTGCGCATAGCCAGTTTTTTAATCGAGTAGCCCAAAAGCTAGGCCAAATACTCAGTGATATTACCGACGAGGGTTTTGTCTTTCGTGTCGATGCACGGTTACGGCCGTTTGGCAGTAGTGGCCAGCTGAGTCTTAGTTTTTCGGCGATTGGGGCATATTATGAAAATCACGGCAGAGAGTGGGAGCGTTATGCGCTGATTAAGGCGCGCGTCATTTCTGGGTCTCGGCAGGCCGGCGAAGTTTTACAAGCGATGTTACAGCCTTTTATTTACCGGCGTTATTTAGATTTTTCAGCATTTGACTCGTTGCGTGATATGAAACGCATGATGGTTCGTGAGGTGCAGCGCAAAAAGCTGCACGATAATGTGAAGCTCGGGTTTGGTGGTATCAGGGAAATTGAATTTATCGGTCAAGCTTTTCAGCTGATACGGGGTGGCAGAGAAAAACGTCTACAAGCGAGGAGTATCCTCAGTATCTTGCAGTCTTTGGGAGATTTGGCTTATCTGCCCGCTTATATTGTGCAGGAGTTGCTCGAGGCTTACCTCTTTTTGCGTAAAACCGAAAATAGAATTCAGGAGTTTGCCGATCAGCAAAGCCATTCACTGCCGAGCGATGAACTGGCTCGGTTGCGCTTAGCTTATGCCATGGGGTTTGTGAGCTGGCAGCAATTTTCAAGTGCGCTAGCAAAGGTTCGAAAAACGGTGCATTCACATTTCAATCAGGTATTTGCTGCGCCACAGGCAGAGGATCATGATGTCCAAAGCGAGGACATGGAAGATGCTGCCAGCTTATTATGGGATGGTTTGCTTGAGCAGGACGAGGCTATTGGCTTGTTAACAAGCCTGGGTTTTCAGGATGCTCAGGAATCGTATCGTCGACTGCGTGTATTTGCATCATCGAGAGCGGTGCATGCGAGCTCTAAATCCGGCAGATCCAGACTTGATAAGTTGATGCCAATGTTATTAAACGCAGTTTCGCAAGTCGAAAACCCGGATCCGTGTTTTTTTCGTGTACTCGATTTGCTCGAAAATATTACGCGACGCACCGCTTACCTTGCCTTATTAATGGAATATCCAGTAGCACTTTCTCAGCTGGTCAAATTGTTTGCGATGAGTCCTTGGATTGCAAATTTGTTGATTCGTAGCCCTATTTTACTCGATGAGTTGTTGGATCCTCGTCGTTTGTATGAGCCGATGTTGAAAGCGGAATTGGAGCAAGAGCTAGAAAATCGTTTGGCGATTGTGGAAGTGGATGATACCGAAATGCAAATGGCGGTCTTTCAACAATTTAAGCAAGCGAATAGTTTACGCGTTGCAGCGGCACAAATGACGCATGCGGCGCCGGTTGAAAAAGTGAGTGATTACTTAACCTTTATTGCAGAAACCACGGTAGAAAATGTGCTTCAAGTTGCACGTAAACATCTGCGGAATCGGCATGGGAAGCCCATATTTGTTGATCCCGATGGAGCGCGTTGCGAAGCGCAGTTTGTGATTATTGCGTATGGCAAAATGGGGGGTAATGAATTAGGTTTTGAGTCTGATCTTGATCTGGTTTTCCTGCATGATACGCCAGGAAGCAGCGCGCAGACGGAGGGCGAAAAGTCGATTCCAAATACCGTGTTTTTTGCACGGTTGGCGCAACGTATTATTCATTTGCTCAATACGCCTTCTATTGGTGGGGCGTTATACGAAGTAGATACTCGATTGCGCCCAAATGGAATTTCAGGATTATTAGTCAGTTCAGTGAATAGTTTTGCGGATTATCAGCAAAATAAAGCGTGGACATGGGAGCATCAAGCGATTATCCGCGCCAGAGTAGTGGCGGGGGATAGCTCGCTCGCCGAGAAATTTGCGGATATACGTCAGCGCATTATTTGTCAATCTCGAGATCCTGAGGCGCTACGTGCCGATGTGAGTGCAATGCGCGCGCGCATAAGGGATGAAAAATCATCTCGTCGTCCGGGTTTGTTTGATCTTAAGCAAGACCCCGGCGGGATTACCGACATTGAATTCATTATTCAATTTTTGGTGCTACGCTGGGCGGCTAAACACCCACAGCTAAGCAACTTCACCGATAATTTGCGCTTGTTGGAAATCTTTGCAAAGGTTAACGTATTAACGGTAGATGATGCTAAAATGCTGGCCGATGCTTATCTGGCATTGCGTCAAGCGGTGCATGAGCTGGCGCTGCGTCAACAGCCGGCACCCTTCGTTGAAGAAGCCTTATTCACTGATTTCCGCAGCGCGGTAACCCGGGTGTGGGATTTATTTTTAACCGACCCTAAATAGATTTGAGGAGTAACTTTATGTCGATGGATGATCGCGATGGCGTCATCTGGTTTGATGGCAAATTCGTGCCGTGGCGCGATGCTAAAACGCATTTATTAACCCATACTTTGCATTATGGTATGGGCGTATTTGAAGGAATTCGTGCCTATAAAACAGCGCAAGGCACAGCCGTTTTTCGCTTACAAGAGCACACTGATCGTTTGTTTCGATCCGCGCATATATTGCGCATGCCGATGAGGTATTCTAAAGAAGAATTTAATAAGGCCATCTGTGAGTCGGTGAAAAAAAATCATTTAGATTCTGCTTATATTCGCCCCATGTGTTTTTATGGGTCAGAGGGTATGGGCATAAGAGCCGATAATTTACAAGTTCATTCCATGGCAGCGGCTTGGGAATGGGGCGCTTATCTTGGAAAAGATGGGATAGAGAAAGGAATACGTATTCGTACTTCATCTTATACACGTCACCATGTGAACGCGACTATGTGTAAGGCAAAAGCCAATGGAAATTATATGAACTCCATGCTTGCGCTGCAAGAAGCTTTAACCTGCGGCTATGATGAAGCGATGTTGTTGGATACCGAAGGTTGCGTCGCAGAGGGCAGTGGTGAGAATATATTTATTGTGCGCAATGGGGAGCTTCATACCCCGGACTTAACCTCGGCTTTGGATGGCATAACCCGTGATACCGTGATGTTATTGGCGCGGGAACTGGGTATTCCGGTGCATGAAAAACGCATCACTCGGGATGAAGTCTATATCGCCGATGAGGCTTTTTTTACGGGCACCGCCGCGGAAGTGACGCCGATACGCGAGGTCGACAATCGGACCATCGGTGAAGGCGCACGCGGGCCGATTACCGAAAAAATTCAAAGTATGTATTTTGATATTGTTCATGGGCGTGATGCAAAACACAAACATTGGTTAACGTATTTATAGAGGATCATATGTCTTTAACTCAAACACCAAATTCAGCCAGCAAGCCTGCCAATACCCAAACAACTTATGCAGTGACGAGTGCGGATTTACCCTTACATTGTCCCATGAGCGGTATGGCGTTATGGAATTCTCATCCACGTGTTTTTTTACCCATTGAAAAGACTGGAAGTGCCAAGTGCCCTTATTGTGGGGCCGAGTTTACGTTGCAGAAAAATTAAATATAAACCTTATATGGTTGCATCTAAGATCTTAATCATCGGTCCGTCGTGGATCGGTGATATGGTCATGGCCCAGAGTTTATTTCGGCATTTAAAACAGCAGAACGAGTCCATGATGATAGATGTGGTTGCTCCAGCGTGGAGTGAGCCGTTGATCGCACGCATGCCTGAAGTGCGCCGATCCATAGAAATGCCCTATGTTCATGGTCAGTTTAAGCCGATTAAACGTTTGCAAATGGGCGCACGCTTAAGAAGCGAGAAGTATGACCAGGCCATCGTTTTGCCGTATACCTGGAAATCTGCATTGCTACCCTTTGGTGCTAAGATCCCCAAGCGTACCGGTTTTGTGGGTGAGGCGCGTTGGGGTTTGCTGAATGATGCTAGGCCTTTAGATAAGAACAAACTGCCAATGATGGTGCAGCGATATGTTTCGCTGGGTTTCGATAAGAATGTGTTTACTGATCAGGGCTTGCCTAAACCAAAACTTGAAACGAGTGAAAAACGCCAACAAGCAGCGCTACTTAAGTTAGATTTAGCGGTATCAACTCAGCCTATTGTCGCTTTTTGTCCGGGTGCGGAATACGGTCCCGCCAAACGTTGGCCGGCTAAGCACTTTGCTAGCTTAGCACTTAAGTTGATCGCCGAAGGTAAAACAATTTGGTTGTTAGGTTCAGAAAAAGATTCCGCTATCGCCCGCGAAATTAATGCGCTGAGTGATAATAAATGCAGCGACTTAACGGGGCGAACAAGTTTAGAAGATGTGATTGACTTGCTCGCAGTAGCAAACCTGGTGGTATGTAATGACTCCGGCTTAATGCATATCGCAGCGGCCGTGGGCACCCCTATCGTAGCGCTATATGGTTCTTCAGATCCGGCTTATACCCCGCCGTTATCGGATAATGTACAGATAGCTTCGCTGAAACTGGATTGTAGTCCGTGTTTCAAAAAAGAATGCCCGTTGGGGCATTATGATTGTCTTAATAAGTTATTGGTTGACCGGATACAGAGAGATATAGAATTTTCTTTAAGGAGATGTAGATGAAGAGTTGCATTCCTTTATCTGTAGCGATTATTACTTATAATGAAAAAAATAATATAAGAGATTGTCTTGAGTCCGTAATAGAGCTGGCTGAAGAAATTATAGTCCTTGATTCATTTAGCACTGATGCAACGGAAGAAATTTGCAAAGAATTTGATAGCGTTAAATTTAGACAACATGCCTTCGATGGACATATTGCACAAAAAAATAGGGCCTTGAATTTGTGTTCTCATGAATGGATTTTGTCAATTGATGCTGACGAACGAGTTACGCATGAGCTGTCTGACTCGATTAAAGAATTTTTGGCAAGTAAGCCTCAAGCTGTAGGAGCAAAATTTCCGCGACTCACCTATCATATGAAAAAATATATTCGTCATGGCGGTTGGTATCCAAATGCAAGATATCGTTTGATAAAAAAAGGTTATGCCACATGGGGAGGAGAGAATCCGCACGATACCATTTTTCTCGATGGAAAAGGCGTCTATCTTAGAGGTGACTTGATTCACTACAGCTTTGCTGATTTGTCAGACCAAGTCGATACCAATAATAAATTTTCTAGCATCAAAGCTTTTACCCGCAAGAAAAAAGGTAAGAAATTTATATTTTGGCGACTATTTTTAAAGCCTATAGGGAAATTTGTTGAAACATATATCATTAAAAGAGGCGCTTTAGATGGAATGCAAGGGTTTATTATTTCCGTTAGCGCGGCCTACTCTACTTTTTTAGAAGAGGCTAAACTGTATGAGTTGGATCGACTCAAAACCGAGCATATCAGCAATTTACCTAAATCATATAAATGATTATCTTATTTTAAAAATTTAGTGTTGTGCATGTGGATGTTGACACTTACAGGATGTAGATAGCATCGGGATTGATAAAAATATG
The DNA here is from genome assembly GCA_964636675.1 of uncultured Ectothiorhodospiraceae bacterium. Lineage (GTDB taxonomy): Bacteria > Pseudomonadota > Gammaproteobacteria > S012-40 > S012-40 > JALUUH01. The sequence goes on along the minus strand of CAZWUO010000057.1, from coordinate 153 downwards.
ATGAGAAATACTGGCGTTAGAAAAAGGGTTTTGGTAACGGGCGGAGCAGGTTTTTTAGGATCCCACTTGTGTGAGCGTCTCTTAAAGGATGGGCATGATGTATTGTGTGTGGATAATTTCTATACGGGTAGCAAAGATAATATTGTTGCAATG
>CAZWUO010000056.1:0-18586 GCA_964636675.1 uncultured Ectothiorhodospiraceae bacterium | reverse complement strand
AAAGTTATTGTTTACTCGGCTCTTCTGGTGTAGGTAAAACAACTTTACTCAACAGTATCCTTGGTGGTGAGCCATTTAAGACTCAATCCGTGAGTAAAAAGGCAAGCAAGGGAAGGCATACCACGACAAGTCGAGAGTTAGTACTGCTTGATAATGGAGCTATGATAATAGACACCCCCGGAATGCGGGAGCTTGGAAATATTTCCGTAGACACCGGTATTGACGATACATTCTCAGAAATACGAGAGCTTTCACTAAACTGTAAATTTGCTAATTGCTCCCATACCAATGAGAAGGGGTGTAAAATATTAGCTGCTATAAGTGAAGGGGAGCTATCTGAGCAACGTTTGAAAAACTATATTAAAGTGAAAAACGAATCAGCATTCAATGATCTATCGTATTTTGAGAAGCGGAAGAAGGATAAAAACTTTGGGAAAATGATTAAATCAACTTTGCAGGGAAAATGTAGGAAATAGAGTGCCTAAGGCCGATAAATGCGGATAATTGTTTAAGCGTGGTTGTCCCCTATTCTCCATGACGGTAATGTTTCTATATAGCTCCACAATTTCAGACTCCTATTTGACCAAAAAATATTCTAAATAAACAGTATATCGATAAATGAGTAGAGTTATAAAATGACACCTCAAAAGTACAGCCGCCTACTTAGGTTCGCTGATCAACTCATACGTCATCAAAAAAAACGACGATTAAACCATTTCTTGTTGCAATGACAATCAATACCCCCAATGCATCTGACGTTGATATTAGCTGCAATAACTGTGAGGCTTCTTGTTGTCGTTTAGAAGTTATTCTAATCTCTGATTCGGGGATACCGAACCAATATATTGAAACGGATCATTGGGGAGGTATACGAATGATTCGCTTAGATGATGGATGGTGTTCGGCTTTGGACAGAAACACCATGCGCTGTACGATTTATGCAAAGAGGCCTGACATTTGCCGCGAGCTGGAGATGGGGGGATACGAATGTGCCTCTATTCGGGCCGATATTCGGTAGTTCTAGGTTGAAACTTTAAAAAAGGCTTAACAAGTATTGCATACTCTGCTGGCGATGCGGATATTCTTTGGGGATAATAATATACAGGAGTTAAATCGTGGCGGAAAGATTTGAACAATTGATTGATAAACATATTGAATTTATAAAAAATCAGCATATTTTTTTTGTAGGTACTGCGGGAGTCGATGGCTTTGTCAATGTTTCTCCCAAGGGGATGGACAGTTTCAGGGTTATTGATAAAAAGAAAATAGTGTGGTTAAACTTGACCGGCAGTGGCAATGAAACAGCGGCACATGTATTGGAGCATAGGCGCATGACGATCATGTTTTGCTCGTTTGATAAACAGCCGCTCATCCTCCGATTATATGGTGATGCAAAGGTTATTCATCCAAGAGACAATAACTGGAGTGAACTACATTTGTTATTTCCTAATCATTTAGGTGCTCGCCAAATATTTGAGCTAGATCTTAAGCTGGTGCAAACATCATGTGGTTATGCTGTGCCGTTATATGACTTAGCGAGTGAGCGTCCGACCTTACAAAAGTGGGCAGAAAAGAGAGAAGATCAGGGCATTAGAGATTACTGGAAAGAGAAAAACCAAGTGAGTTTAAACGGTAAAAAAACCGGAATTTTGTAACGTGTTCTTTGATTGAATAATTAAAAAGTGGTAACAGATATTTATCATTTAGTTTGTGGATATGCTTTTTGCATTACGCAGGCGGGTAAAAAATATTTGTATATGCCGTATTCACGGTATATACAAGCACTCCATAGAAGCAGATAATCTGTATGCACACTTACCATTTGTGCTAGGGTTTCAACTTAACTATAACAAATAAAAAAAATATTCCACTGGAATTTGCCAGATAATTGACATGCTCAACAGCGTAATCCTGATGCGCATTTTGTCTAATCTGGTGACCCACTCGCCAAGAACATTCGACTTGTATTGATTTATTGCTGATGCACTAACGCTCTATGGCAATAAAAACTCACATATGGAGATTGAATGTTATGACTGCACAAACCAAAGCCGCTACAAAACAACAACGTATTGAAATAATCAATAAGGTTGAGCTAGCAGTAGAACGAAAAATAAATCTCGATAATAAAATAATTCAAGATCATCGGATTATATTACAAGATCTCCCTTTTAATGCTCAGCCCGCGCTGTTAACTGACGCTCACAAAGAGGCTATCGTCCGTCTTGTTGCAAAGACACAACGTTACATTATTACGCTAAAACGAATTATTGGATACGCGAGTAAGGTTGGTGAAGCAGAAGATAACCTGACCTTGTCACAGCAACGGGCACAGGCTGTCTTTGATCACCTGGTAGTGGCATCTAATGCCTCAGGCCTGTTCAGTGATAACAGCTTTTACGCCAATATTGATATTATGGGTAAAGGTGAATCTGATTTACCCCATCCCAGCAATGATCTTGAAGATAACCCCTTAAACAGGCGTGTGGAAATCATTTATCGCCTTGAATATATTTCCCCGTCACCACCTGGCGGGCCTCAGCCTGCGAGTAAATTTTGGAAAATTGATTTTGGTCCCGCAGGTTCAGCCTCGGTGTCGTTTGGTTTAGCCTCTATAGGAACCAGTTACGGTATGGGACAGCTTACCATGTTGCCAGACCCTGACACCGGTCAAAATGAAACTATCCGGAAGAACATGACTTTTGAGCAACACGGTCTTTCTATTGGCTTAATGTCGAAACTAAAAAAACTCAAATTCATCCAAAAATTTCCGCGTATTAAACGCCTGTTAGCGGCATTAGACATTGACAGCGCGGGTAATTATCCAAAGACGGAAGCACTCCTCGACAATATTGGTTTTAGTGTTGATCTTGCTTCCGCAGGGGGAGAGTTTCTTACTTCTGATCCACTCAGCTTTGACGATATGAAGTTGTTTGATTTTGCCCTTATTTCTGGCAGCTTAAGCATTTTAGGCAAAGGCGAAGGTGCGATGCTGATGTTACACAGTGAATACTTTTTTGCGTCTACGATTATTTTTGGTCTTGGTCAAAACATTGCGGTACCAGATGCAGAAGTGCAATTTATTCCCTCTGGTTCTGTAACCCTCAATTAAACCTGGAGCCTAAAAAATGAAAACACTTTATAGCCTTGCAGGACTTGATACTGCATTGGAACTTGGCCCACTAAATAATCTTTTAAATCGCCTATTTGGTGATTTAATCGAGACAATTCAAATAACCGATTTTTTTGAAAGTGAAGAGAACGGTGTTAGAAGTTACACCGTGGTTCTTGCGGTTGAGCAAAGCCTATTTTTTACCGTGCCTGGTTTAGACGTATTAACACTTGGCGTTGTCAGAGAGAGTGAAGATGAATGGCCTTTAATATTATGCGAACTGGTGGTCGACGGTGCGCCGCAACAGCTTACTATCCGTCATTTCCCGCTTAGAGTCAGCATTAACAACCCCTATTTAGTCCCCATACCCCCAGAAGATGATACAGATCTGTTGCCGGGGTTTTCATTCGAGCTTGAAGCCACGATGAGTATCAATACAAACTTGGATTTGCGCGCCGAACTCACACAGTTTTCATTGCCGCCTTTTGCGATCTCCGGTACGGGTCTGGTTTTAGGCTTGCAAGCTTGCCGTATTATCACCGCAGAAGAAGATGTTGATTCTGCCATTACAGATCTGGGTTTTAATCATAGCTTCCGTGGCATTGCTGCAGCCAGCGCGCAGTTTTATTGGGAGCTTCCACTGCTGATTGACGGTATGGACTTGCCCGGTATACGTGCCGACTTAACACAGTTAGCGATTGGCAACCAAGGTTTGTCCACGAACGCATCAATGAGCTGGGACGTAGAAGAAAATGGTGAGACTTTTATTGCGGGGCAAACAGAGCTACTGGGAAGCTTGTTTGATACCGGCTGGCAGTTTGCGCTGGAGCAATTAAATGTAGTCATTCAGGCGAATAATCCAATCGGAACCGAGGCCAGCGGTTATTTAAGAATTCCATTTCTAAACACCATCATTAAAGCAACACTAGGGTATCGTTATGCAGAGAATAATGTCTATCAATACCATGTTAAGTTAACGCAAAAACAGAATGTACCCGTTTCTATCCCTCTGGGAAGTTCAGATTATGAACTCACCATGAGTGATTTTTTGTTTAGCGGAGAATATCAATCAAATGGTGAGTTTTCAGTTAACGGAAATAGTCGTTTAACGCTCACCTTGCCGGGGTTAAATGTGCAGGCAGACTCCATTAACCTTGAGTTTGAGCATCTCAGTGAGCAAGATAGTTTACGCATCAATTTAGAAAATATTGCAATAGATGGGTTTGGCGACATTGCACAGGCGCAACTTGTATTGGTATTTGTTAAAGATGCGCAAGGGCAACATGAATTAAGTATTTTCGAATTGATTGTTAAGCTGCAATGGCAAGATATCAAGCAGCGCATTCAACTTGGGCAACAGGCCGATTTTTTACCTTTGCCACCCGATGATGCTGAAATAAATCTGAATATTCGTTGGCAAGAAAATAATGCGCAATTTTCACTGCAAGCTGAGCTAGATGATGTTGATCAGTTATGGCGTTTTATTCCGCAGACTATGCGCCCAGAGGTTGCCGATGCAACAATAGAAATCAAACTAAGCCGCACGAGTGGCGCTGCAAATAACGACTTTGCAGGTGAATTAAGTTTAGGTTTTTTGTTGCGCCTACCTGATCTGGCGACGCTAATGCCTTTACAGGCAGCGGGTTTGGATCAGGTGATCGAAGTGGATACGGGCAATGAAGAGGGCTGGACACAGCTGCGCTTTAAAGCCGAGCTGGAAAGTTCGAGTGATGATTCAAATAGCAATAATGGCAACATCAGTGCTTCACTGGAAAACCCTATTACACTCTCTCTACATCTACCTGGTTTGGCATTGCCCAAACCACCGGTAGAAATTTCTATCAATGCGATCGACATCAAACTGGCAGCTGATGACAGTGATCTCAGCGGTGTATTTCTTCTAAAAGGGATTTTCCAGCTTCACCCCATCTTACCCGATAACCTGAATGGATTTGTCCCACCAAGTATCGCGATGTCATTGAATCAACTACTGATCATCGCTAGCCAGGTTGATTTAACGGGCACCGCAGAGTTAACCCTGGGAGTTAGCGCAGATAACGCTTACTTCAAAGCGGAGTGTATATTTATCGAGGCCGAATTGGAATTGGATCTTTTCGACATGTTTAACCAGATGCTTGGCGGTAGCGCAAACTTATTGGCAGCAGAAGATTCTGCGACGGAAATTGATCTGGACATTGACGTCAGCATTCAATTAAACAAAATTAGCCTATCCTTGGGCAGTGAGCAGCGCCAAGTCGGTCAGCCTATTCCGTTTATATTTGATATAACGACACTATTGGGTTTCGCTGGGCAACAGGCTGACATGGCATTTACACTGAGCAATGAACATTTGAGTTTCGGTTTCAATAAACTCACGATTCCGATCGCGATTCCTAAGTTGCCTTTGGCGCTTTCTGATCTAGACCGATTGAAAGATAACAATAATGCCTGGGACTATGATAACAACTGGCGCGGAGTCATTGAGCCTGAAATCAGCACCGACATAAATTCACTGGAGCAGGACTTAGCGCAGGCACGCGATAGCTTACAGAGTTTGCGTGAAAATAATGCGGATGAAAATGCTATCTTCCAACTCGAGTTTAGACAAATTCCAAAGCTCCAAAAAGAGCTATTTCAGTTCGTCGGGCGTAAATTTATCTACCAGGCTATATTGGCTATTCATCAAATGTTGGGCAGCGCAGGTGTAGCAGGCAGCCAGTCGATCTATCAACAAAATGTAGAAATTTACCAAGCGGCCATCGATACGATTTTTGGGTCATTGCATTTCGATACAAAAATGCAATTTGAAATAGTAGATGCCAAGTTCGTTCTACCTTTTAATAATCCTGCGGATATTAAGGTAGAAGGCGGTGCTTCCATTACCGGTTTTGCGCCCGATGATCCATTGGCGCCGCTGGGTGATGTGAGTTTTAAGCTGGGGATATCGGCGGATGCCATTTATTTTGCCGTCGAAGGTGGTGCCGCTCCCATTCCGTTACCCGATTTTGGGCGTTACCCTGGCAGTGCGATTAACTTAGATCGACTCATCATTGGGTATGGCTATTCCAAAAATAGCTTGAAAATCGACTTTTCTGGCGAGTTGATCCTGGCAGAGCAGTTGATTGCAGATGCGGATACTTCTACTGAGATGGGTTTCGGTATTCGTTTACCGCGCAATAATAAATTGCAGTTTAAGTTAGACTTGATTCCCGTAGTACTGGGTGAGGTCGACTTCTTTATTCCGCTTATTGCATTCGACATCGATTTGCGTAGCGATAATCCACCACCGCCACCACCCCAAGATGGCCAGTGCCGCCCTGCATGGGATGGTTTACAACTGATAGTGCCGGATGTTGTTAAAGCGGATATCAAGCGGGTTAAAGTATCCCCTTTTTTTGGTCCAATGCCCGCGACGAATAGCCTGCAATCTTTTGATATTGAGGTAGGGAATAAGGCCTATGGGCTTCGTTATATCTGTACCGATTACTTGTCTATTAGCCCGCTCTTAGCGAGTATTCCAATTCCCTTTCTAGCGGATGCGGCGTCACCGTTTTTTAAGCGTCTATGCATCAATTTACGCTTAGGAGGGTTTGCGCTGAGTTTTGATTTAACCCGACCGTTTCCGAGTCCTAGCCCATTATTGGTATTTGAATTAATGGGTTTTATCTCTGACCCATCGGTACCGATTGACCCTAATGGTCATATCGCTGATCTCATGTACGTCGAACTGTATAATGCGCGCATTACGTTGCCACCTTCCGTGCAGGCGATGTTTCCCTCACTCGCTGGTGTGATCAATAAAGATTTTTCGGGAAAAATAAATATCGCTACCGTGATTGCACTCGTGCAACAAGTGCAAGAATTAACTCAGCAATTGCTTAATAGACTCGAAGAAAATACCTTACAAGGTGTAGATTGGATACACAGCATCCTCGCTACGCCGCCACAGATTTCACTGCAAAATGCATTGCAACTATTGCCCGATGAACTGAGACAATTCGAGCTAGAGGGGCGATTTATTCATTTTGACGCGTCAGTCACCTTTATGTTGCTACAGGCTAAAGATATTGTCGCACCGATAGGCGGTGATACTCCCCCCGTTGTGCCAACACCGCCGATAAGTAGGTATCAATTAGTTTACCAAAATAATTTTAGTAGTCGTGATTTAAGCGGCTGGAAAAACTTTGATTATGGTCTGAAACGGGGAAAAGGTGTTTGGCAGGTCGCCGATAATCGTTTGCTGCAAAAGAATAACGTAGGTGATAACTCGCCCGCTCGTTATGGAACCATGTTGGTCAATACCGAGATAGTGCATGCAGACTTGCAGTTACGCGTTGATGTTTCATCCACTGATAATGATGGTCTAGGTGTTGTTTTTCATGTGCAGTCTAAAGATACATTTTATCGCTTTAGAATGACCGAAGAACAGCAACAGTGGCGCTTAGTCAAACTGGTAAATGGTAGGGTTACAACACTTTATAAAACGAATGATGCTTTTCAAAAAAAAATACGGTATCAAATCCGTATAGAAGTATCGAGCCGTGCCTCTGAAAATCGTGGGCTTAACCACAAGTTATCGCGTCCAAGCAGCAAAACAAAAACGCCATACCTTATTGACATCCCTGAAATAGTCAAGCGTGTAAAAAGTGGAACCACCCTGACCTCGATAAAAATATGGATTAATAACCAGCTGTGGTGCACGGTTGAGGACAAGAAAAACGCGCTCTCCAAAGGCTATATCGGATTCGATAGTTGGTGGAATAATGGTGCTTCTTTTGACAATATTCAAGTATTTCAACGCCTGCGCCCTGAATTATCCATGGGGAAAAGGGCAACAACTTCTGAACTTCAATCCTTGGCGAATATTCTATCCCCGAATAGACCTGAGTTAAACGCCTTGTTCAGCGACTTTAGTCCCGAGGACATTGCAGCGGCAATGTCCGTAGTAGATGAGTTTGCGGTTGTCGTTACCGCTAGAGTAAACATTATCAACAACATCGTATTTAAAATGCTCGGAGCAATGGGTAGCGATGGCAGCTTCCAGCTGATGAGTCAGTCAAATGTAGCGCCGATTAGCTTAACCGTTGCGGGAATCGATTTACCGATTGAACTCAATATACAAAGCCGTGTGACGTTACAGGGAAAAAGCGCGGGTGCTGATTCATATGCCCAAGCGGAGGCGCTGGTGCATGGGGATTGGATAATTTTACCCGCGAGTAATTCTAGCAATGCCATCGCGCGTTTAATTTTAGCCAGTAAGACCGAACCAGCCAGTTTAATAATTTCGTCAAATTCAAATTTTGCGTTGCGTGGCAATGGCATATTATTCCTGTTTGCGCAGCAAGTTATGGTTACTGGTGAGATAAATCTTACCCAGTCCCATTTCATGCTTGCCGGAGAGCTAGAATTCAAGCCCAACATCAGTTTGTTTGCGGATACTCAATTGATGGCATTATCTCTTGCTTGTCGAGGTCGTATAGGCCCTGGAAAGTTTATTGCGTTAGAGGGTGAAGGTGAACTCGTACTCATGGGCAGAGAATTTAGCCATTTATCTGCGCGAGTAAACAATCAATCACTGGAAATATCGACACGTTTAACGGGCAATAATCAAAGCTGGAACATCGGCCCACTGGCACTCAGAAACGTGCAAATGCAGCTGCAAGGTATGGTTAATTTTAACGCTTCCAATCCTGAGTTTGCGTTTAATGGCCGTGGTCAATTTGCATTGTTTGGTGCCGTGATTGAAGGCAATTGTCGTATAGAAGCAAACCATCAGCAATGGTTACTCGCCAACCGCGGTAAATTATTCTGGCAAGGAAGAAACTGGCTTGATGGCGCTATCGTGCTCAGCAATAACGGTGTGGAATTAAGTGGCAAGGCTGATTTTGCACTCAATCTTACACTCCCTTCGAGCATCGAGATTAGCGGATTACATTTAGCTGCGGCTGTTTCTGGTCAATTCAATTTTAATAACCAGGGGCAGCTGGTTAACTGGGCGTTTGATTTAAACTGGCAGCTATCGATTAAATTACCCGATACAGACGATAGTCAGGTTCTGCCCATCGCCACCCAATATTTTAAAGTTGCCGGTTCGCAACCCGGTAACAACGGATTAATTGAGTTGTTCGATTTGATTAACATAACCGATCTTACGCTGTTTGACCTAGGAAGTATTACCCTGCCTTTGCCCACGCTAGATGCCGCAAACTCTCAGGGTATTTATTTGCATAATAGCGCCGTGAATCTGGATGTAGGTGGTATCACCGTACTGACACCCATAGACCCTGAGAATGGTAGTGACCCGGTATATCAAATTCCAGGATTAGGTTTCTGGGAAGAGCAAGTTAATTTACCGGAAATCACCTTACCCATTCCCGTTTTATCGAATGATCCACAAAATGTTGGAGATGATCCGCTATTTAAAATACCTAGCGCAGAACTCACTGATACAACGTTTCCATTAGGGAAGTGGCAGCTGGAGAATGTTAATTTTCATCTTAAACTGGCGTGGCAAAAAACCACCAATAACGCGAATGGTCAATTAGGCATTTTGCTCGTCAATCAAAAAGAAGACGATATTTTTATACCATTCGAGGCATCCTCGTTGCCTCTGATTGGAATTGGCTTTGGATTCGTTGACGATAGGAGTTCGCTGCTTCCGGCTTAAGGCTTAAATCAATCCTGTTACAGGCTATATTAGGATTTTTCAGCTTTCATCATTATCCAAATAGCGGGCATTGTCCCGATAACGAGTAAGAGTGCTGCTGGCGCGGCGAGTTCGAGCATTTCTTCGCTGGCTTCTATCCAGATGCGTACGGGTAAAGTGTCGAACCCTGTGGGACGTAAAATTAAAGTCGCTGGCAGCTCTTTTAACGTGTCAATAAAGACCAATACCCACGCTGCCACCATTCCATTGCGTACAATGGGCAAAATGACCCGTCGAAAATTTTCCAGTGGCCCGGCACCAAACACTCTTCCTGCTTGCTCGATGGACGGTGTTAATTGTTGCAGCGCCGCTTCTTGCGCTTGAATGGCTAATGGAAGAAAGCGCACAACCATCGCAAAAATAAGTGCCGCTAAGGTGCCATAGAGTATGGGTAGTTGTGCCAGTACAAAACTCAAAACACCTAAGGCGATAACCGGCCCTGGCAAGGCAAAACCGACACTCGATAAATGCAAATAGGATTGACTGAGTAGCGTGTTATGTCGTGTATGGTAAAACGCAACCGGAAAAGCGACAATTAATGCTATCGTTGCAGCGATAAAAGAAATAATTCCTGTGTTAATCGCATAGCCCCAAAACTCCTCGTCGATTAAATCCTGTTGCCAAGCTTCCCAGCTCCATGAGATTAACCAAATGAGTGGAAGTATAAAACTAAAAAAAGCAATTAAGCCCAGCCAGCTCCAAATTAAAAATTGTTCTTTTGTGCTTGCTTTAACAGGTTTGATTCGGTGAGATTGTGCGCCGGAGTAGAAACGTTGTCGATGACGAAAAAAACGCTCCAAAATGAGAAAGGTTAAGCTCAATGCAATGAGCACCAGGCTTAGCGCTGCCGCACTATGATAGTCCATGCGGCTACTCATTTGGTTGTAAATACTCAGGGTAAACGTTTGCACGCGTAACATGCTGACAGCGCCAAAATCTGAAAGTGTGTGCAGTATAATGATGGCAAGGCCTGCTGCAATCGCGGGTCGCAGCAGAGGCAAATTGATTTTCCAAAAAATAGTGGATGAGGACGCACCTTGTAGACGCGCAGCTTCTTCCAGATTTTTGGTTGAGCGTGATAATGCGCTACGGACTAATAGAAAAACATAGGAAAAACCGGCGAGAGATAATACGAATGTGGCGCCGAAAATATTATACAGATCCGGAATGGCAATATTGTCACCAAAAATTGCTATCCAAGCGATACCTATCCAACCTTCAGCCTCTGTCAAATTCGTATAAATGTGCGCAAAGACATAGGTTGGAATGGTTAATGGCAATAGCATGAGCCAGATCGCGATTTTTTTTCCGACAAAGTCTTTACGTGCGATAAACCATGCTGAGGAAACACCGAGCACAAAACTAAAAAAAGCGACCATCAATGACAATATGATGGTGTTTGAAAATAACTCAGGGAGTCGCTGATTCCAGAGTCTTGCCCAAGACACCGCAGACAGCTCGGTGCTCGCGCTGATGACAAAAAATAATGGAATCGCCGCACAAAATACAACTACGCCTGCCGCCAGGCTTAGTCGGCTAAATTTATTACTTATTTTTAATATTGCCGTGTTATGTGTTGTCACTGGTTTAAGTGTCTCGGACAGCCTCCTAGGGTAAACCTACCGTTTCGATGAGATCGATGGTCTTATCACGTTGTGTACCGAGTTCCGACATCGCTACATCGGCAACGTTAAAGCTGCCTGGTTTAGGGATTTCTATTGCTGTGGCAATGTTATCACGTGTTGGATATTCAAGATTGACTTCTGCAAACAAACGCTGACCTTCTGCAGATACCAAAAAGCGAATAAATTTCAAGCTATTTTCAAGATTTTTACTGTATTTGGAAAGAGCAATACCTGCCACATTCCAGGCGACCCCTATACCCTGTGGCCCTTGATCGGGTAAAACCAATTTGATGTTTGCATTAGGCTGCTTTTTTAAATGGCGATAAATATAATAATGATTAACCAAGCCGACATCTGCTTTTCCGGCTGCGACGGCTTTAACTACTTTGCTGTGTTTATTAAAATATTTTCCATTTGTATTATTTTTTAATCCGACGAGCCAGTTTTTGGTGGTCTTTTCTCCGGCTTTTAACATGTAAACGGTAACCCCCGCAATGAAGCTTTCATTGCCGCTGTGAGTAATCGCGATCCGGTTTTTTAATTCGGGCTTGGCTAAATCAAAGACGGAAGTGATTTTGCTACTCCATGGGCTTTTGGTATTAACCACGAGCACTCGCGCTCGCGCTGACAATCCAACCCAGGTATTATCCTTGGCGCGAAAATTTGCGGGAATCGAGCGGATTAAATCATCGGGAATGGCTTGCAGCAAGCCTAGCTCACTCCCTTTTTGCAGATTTCCGGCATCGTTGCTTAGGTAGAGATCGGCATCTGTTTTATCGCCTTCTAATTTCATCTTAGTTAACAATGCGGTGGATTTTGCGGAATGTAGGATGACTTTAATGCCGGTTTTTTGGGTGAATGCTTTCACTGCCGGTTTTACAAATTTATCGCTACGACCGGAATAGACGATAATAGAGTCTGCTGCGAGTGCGGTAGCCACTGGTAACATGAAGGTCGAAGTGACTAAGGCAATGAATAAAATAGTGTTTTTCACGGTTGGTCTCTTTTCAAGGTAGGTAGAATGAGTCAATCTTACTTAAATGATAATGATTCTCATTTTCGAACGCAAGTTCGAAGTGAAACTTTTCGGTGTATGGTAAACTCTCCCGAATTCAAATTAAAACTAATTATGTTGTTAATACCATGTTACTGATGATAGATAACTACGATTCCTTTACTTACAACCTGGTGCAATATTTTGGTGAGTTGGGTGAAAACGTAGAGATAAGACGTAATGATCAAATTAGCATTGCGGAGATTGAGGCGCTAGCGCCCGCGCGTATTGTCATATCTCCAGGCCCTTGCACGCCCGCTGAGGCGGGGATTTCGGTGGCCACCATAAAGCACTTCGCTGGGAAAACGCCGATTCTAGGTGTATGCCTCGGACACCAAAGTATTGCACAGGCTTTCGGCGGCAGCATTGCGCACGCGAGACAAATCATGCATGGTAAAACTTCACAGGTTTTTCATCATAGCGTGGGCGTGTTTCAGCAGTTAAAAAATCCTTTTGAGGTCACTCGATACCATTCCTTAGTGGTCGATAAACCCGGCTTGCCGGATTGCTTAGAAGTGACCGCTTGGACCCAAAATGCAGCGGGTGAGCGGGATGAAATCATGGGCATAAGACATAAGTCGATGTTGGTCGAAGGTGTACAATTTCACCCTGAGTCTATTTTGTCCGAGCACGGACATGACTTGTTAAAGAATTTTTTGAATCAAAAATTGAATCATGGAGGCTGATATGGATTTGCCGGGTGCAATACGCGCGCTCACAGAGCATAAAAATTTGTCCGCTGCGGAAATGGAGCAAGTCATGCGAACGATTATGACTGGTAACGCTACTCCCGCACAAATCGGTGGCTTTCTTATTGGTTTGCGCATGAAAGGCGAGACGGTATCAGAAATTGCGGCAGCGGCCAAAGTGATGCGCGAGCTCGCGGCCAAGGTCAAGGTCAGTGGGCCAAATTTGGTAGATACTTGTGGCACCGGTGGTGATGGGGCTAACACCTTTAATATTTCAACGGCGAGTGCTTTTGTGGTGGCGGGTGCGGGTGGCAGGGTTGCAAAACACGGTAACCGTTCGATTACGAGCAAGTCTGGAAGTGCTGATGTGCTCGAGGCGGCAGGGGTAAATTTAGATTTAAGCCCGGAGCAAGTTGCTTTATGCGTTAACGAAGTTGGTCTTGGTTTTATGTTTGCGCCACGCCATCATGGTGCCATGAAACACGCGATAGGCCCGCGTAAAGAAATGGCCGCGAGAACTATTTTTAATGTGCTAGGCCCGTTAACCAATCCAGCTGGTGCGCCGAATCAAGTGCTAGGTGTGTTTTCAGAGGCCTTGGTAGAGCCACTTGCCAATGTATTAAAACAACTTGGCAGTGAGCATGTATTAGTCGTGAATGCACAAGATGGTTTGGACGAAATCAGTATTGCGGCAAATACCAATGTGGCAGAATTAAACAACGGTGTGATCCGTTGTTACCAGATATCGCCCGAGCAATTCGGGATGCAAAAAAGTGTTTTGTCGACACTGGCAGTAGACAGTGCTGAAGCAAGCTTGCAGCTTATCCAACGAGTATTTGCCGGCGAAAAAGGCGCGCCAAGAGATATTGTTGCGTTGAATGCAGGAGCAGCAATCTATGCTGCTGGTTTGGTGGATAGTCTAGAGTCTGGAGTCAGTCAGGCATTGTCCGTTATTGATAATGGCTTAGCGCAGCAGAAACTGGAAGCTTTAGTGGCATTTACCAATACATTACCAAGCGCTTAGTTTTGTGTTTGAATTAGCAACAGGCAATGAGTAGGGCATGAATAATAAAACGCCGGATATTTTAAAAAAAATATTATACCGCAAGGCTGAAGAGGTGGCTGAGCGAAATAAAACGCTGAGTTTGCAGAATCTAACCCAGCAAATCGAAGCCGCTTCGCCAGCGCGCGGATTTGTTGCCGCTATAAGAGCAAAAATATTGGCGGGTGAAGCAGCCGTGATCGCAGAAATAAAGAAGGCTTCTCCGAGTAAGGGCGTTTTGCGCGATAATTTTAATCCCGCAGAGATCGCGCAAAGTTATGCGTCGTCTGGCGCGGCTTGTTTATCAGTATTAACCGATGTTGATTTTTTTCAAGGGGCTGATCGATATTTGCAACAAGCACGAGATGCATGTGCCCTCCCCGCGTTAAGAAAGGATTTTGTCATTGACCCGTATCAAGTCTATGAGTCGCGTATATTGGGTGCAGATTGCATTTTATTAATTGTGGCTGCCTTGAGTGATCGTCAGCTCAGCGAGTTAGCAGATTTGGCGACGCGTTTAGGTATGGATGTGCTCGTAGAAGTGCATGATGAGGCCGAAATGATCCGTGCCTTACAACTTGATTTGCCGCTCATAGGTATTAATAATCGAAACCTACGTACCTTTGAAACAAGCTTGCATACGACCTTGAATATGTTGGCGATGATTCCCGAAGATAAAATTGTGGTGACCGAGAGCGGTATATTAACGGTGACGGATGTTAAAAAAATGCGGCACGCCAAGGTTAACGCGTTTTTAGTGGGCGAAGCATTTATGCGCGCAGACGATCCGGGTGCGCAACTGAGTAAGCTCTTTTATACTTAGGAAATCTAGGATTATTTTAACTTAATCAGAAGCTCCCTAGGCTTGGCTTATTAGCCGTTTTCTCAGGGATGGGCTTTTATTTACGTCAAAGGGGCTTCTTTCGACGGGCAGTAGTGCCGTTATGGCTGCACCGATTCCATTTCATCCGTATAGTGATCAAAGTTTCTAAAAAACTTTATGGTCGCTTTTCTAAAATGCTTCAAATTTGCATAATATTTATTGTAGAGCACTTTTTTCTTAAAAAATCGCCACACACGCTCTATCAAATTGAGTTCTGGGGAATAAACGGGCAAGTAAACAAGTTTTAATCTCGAACTTTGCTCAATGACCTCTTGAGAATAGTGGTATTTAGCGTTATCCAGAATAACAATAATTTCTTTTGCATAGAAATATTTGCGATCCAACATTTCTAATAATTTTACCGTGGAGTCTCTGTTGATGGTCTCTGATTCAATGAGGGTTATTTCCATTGTCTCGGCATTGATTGCGCCGTGTAAATTCAGGAATAGACAGTTTCGAAATTAGTGGTGTAATGCCTACAAGCAACACCTATCCAACCACGTTAACAGATACGGGCGATGGCCTGTATGTTTTACACAGTAAGTTGCTTGAACTATTCACGGGTAATGAGTCACCTAAAAATACATTTGAGATCGAGGAAATTTCATTCTCCATGCTATAGTGAATATGGGAGCGATGAGGGTGAATAATAGACTTATGATTAACATCTGGTTTGCCTGTTAATTAGAAACGAAATAATGATAAGCCCCATGAGCTTGGATAATTTACCGTGCTCATGGGTGGCTTTTGGCATATCGGTAACTTCGAAATATCGTTGTACTTTTTGGGAATTAGATTTTATGAATATCAAAAAAAACGATTTATATATTTTTTTTCTAGGGTTTTTCGTACTACTATTTTCATCGTTATTAAAAGCGAGTGATATAGAATCTGCTACCCGGTTGTCGGGTGTTGAAGAGCTATCTCACTTAAAAAAATATTACGCAGTCAAGGGGTTTAAGCTCGGAGGGAACTACAAGATTGGAGCAGCAGGCAGCTATGAATTAGGTGGTGTCGGTGGCGTCAGTCTTGAATCATTAGGAGAAGCGCCTTTAAGGCTGTCATATATCGCGGTTGGAAAACCCGAGTACGATAAATCAGGCAAGATTAATAATGCCGTAATCGTTAACTCGTACTATTCGGGTGATTCGTCTTTTATGTATTACCATTGGTATTCTAAGCAAGCTGGAAATAACTTATCACAAGGAGCAGTGATTGGTCCCGGAGAAATAATAGATACAAATAATAATTATGTTATTTTCCTTGATGCAATTGGGTTGTGGGGTGCCAGTAAGCCTAGTGATGGATTGGGGCCAGATTTTCCAGAATATAATGTATATGACTATGTTCAGGCGAACTATCGTCTGTTAAGAGATAAGCTTAATGTTTCGAAAGTTCGCCTTGCTACCGGAATTTCCATGGGAGCGATACAGAGTTATGCATGGGCAGTTTTGCATCCAGAGTATGTGGATGCGATTATGCCTATAGGTGGTGGTTACTCAACAAAAACGGATCCCATCGTTCGATCATTATTTCAGTTAATGACGGCAGCGATGATGAGTGATCCAATTTGGATGAATACCAAAGGAAAATATTATCACCTTCCGAAATCAAAACATCCAAACAAAGGAATGGAATTCGGATGGTCAATATTGGCGCTCACTAGTTTTAGTTTCGATTACCAAATCAAGCTTGGATGGGAAGGTACTAAAGGGAACGTGTTTTCATGGAATAATACTAAAGAAATGGGCTACGATTTATTAGCTAAATCGAAAAACTACGATGTGAATGATCTCCTACATAGAAATAAATCAATTTTCACATTTGATATCGAACAGTATATAGAACGGATCAAGGCTAAAACCCTGATACTTCATGTTGAAAATGATCAGTGGTTCAGAGTAATAAATGCAAGAAATGCGGCTAAGCTGATAAACGGATCATCGATTTATACATTCGCAAGCCCTCTTTCTCACTATGGTATAATCCATGCCCCAAATACACTTAAAGATAAGGTATTGCCATTTTTAGAAAATGTGAATGTGAGATGATTCGGTAAAACGGTAAAGAATTATGAATCAGCGAGTGCCAAAAACCACTATGGTTTTTCCTGCTACCGAGACGAGTTCGCGCTCTTCAAGATCTTTCAGAACTCGGCCTGCCATTTCACGTGAGCAACCGACGATTTTGCCGATTTCTTGGCGCGTAACTTTGATTTGCATGCCATCGGGATGGGTGATTGCATCCGGTTCAGTGGATAGGTCTAACAAAGTTCTGGCGACACGTCCGGTAACGTCTAAAAAGGCAAGATCGCCGACTTTGCGACTGGTTTTACGCAATCTGGCAGCCATTTGCCCGGAAAGTTCGAATAATAGGTCGCTATCATCTTGCGCCAGTTGGCGAAATTTAGCATAGCCTATTTCCGACAAGGTGCATTCTGTTCGCGCTTTGACCCATGCGCTGCGGTCTGAGCTTTCTTCAAATAAGCCTAACTCCCCAAAAAAATCCCCTTTATTAAGATAGGCGAGCACGATTTCTTTGCCTTCATCGTCCTCCATTAACACGGCTACGGAGCCTTCCGTAATGTAATACAGTACGTCTGGTTTATCTCCCGCATAGATAATCAAGCTTTTTGCGGGGTAGCGATGCCGATGGCAATGCTGTAAAAAACGCTCGATAGCTGGGCTTTTGCCGGAAGCGCTAATCGCGTTTGGATCGATGGGTTTGACGACTGCTGACATGGGTACTCCCTCTAAATACGTGTGCCTTGTCGGAAAAAAATCGCTTGTGATAAAATACCCCCGTTGCTTTTGAAATTTTGAGCGAATGCCGGTTTTATGCATTCCACGGTTGTGTGAATAATTAATACCTCAAGCGTTAGGTGTATATATCGGCATTTTTAGAGTGGAGCTTAATAAAGATGAACGTGCGAATAAAATGGGTTGAAGATGCGATGTTTCTTGGCGAAACAGCGAGTGGCCATGCCTTGATTATGGATGGGCCACCGGAGGGTGGAGGGCGTAATTTAGGCCCCAGGCCGATGGAAATGCTATTGCTTGGTTTGGGTGGGTGTACCGCTTATGATGTCGTTAGTATTTTGCAAAAGTCGCGTCAACCGGTGGTTGATTGTGAGGCAATCATTAGCGCAGAACGGGCGGAGACAGTGCCCAAGGTTTTTACTAAAATTCATGTTCATTTTATTGTAAAAGCAAGAGCGGGAATAGGTGATGCTCAGGTGCAGCGAGCGGTCGATTTAACGGCTGAAAAATATTGCTCAGCATCCATTATGCTAGGCAAGTCTGCAGAAATTTCTCATGATTATGAAATTCAAATTCTAAGCCCTGCGGGGTCTTAGCGCGTCTCTCAGAATGATTTCTTGTGCAATACTGAAGATATGCAAACAACTCCCGAAGGTATAATGATATGCAAAAACCGTCTCCTACAAAAGGTCTGCGCCACGTTGCGCTGTTTGTAT
>CAZWUO010000055.1:0-18713 GCA_964636675.1 uncultured Ectothiorhodospiraceae bacterium | reverse complement strand
CCCCCTGGGGACGCCAATACAAACAAAGGCTTAGCAGAGATGCTAGGCCTTTTTTATTGGACGTTTCTATATGATTTCAATATTTCATTTCAGGGCAGATATCTATATTTTGGTTTAATCTTAAAAATAACCAAAGAATAAACGAGTTTAGTGGTTTGTAGGCCAATAAATGAAAAGCACCTAAATATAAAAATTTCTATCCTTTCTTACAGACAAAAATATTCGCTTTTGTGACGCTACAACCTATTGAAAATTCCTATTCTTTACATCCTTAGCGTCTCGGTTTATTTTGATTGAACCGATTAATAATGCTAAGAAAAAAGGTAATAATATGGATTGTTGTGTTGAAAAACAGGGAGCTAGTAATCCTGTGAGGAAGCCGATATAGGTTTTAATGCCCTAACATACGATTGGCCCACGGGTTCATATACAGGATCTGATTTTGGGAACGAACGCAATTTCGAGCTTGTCGCGGCACATGAACTAGGGCATGCATTAGGACTCCTGCACTATGATCCCCAGATGGGAACAATGGACACTAGTTACCCCGGCGGTGGCCCCATCGGCTATTACCGGAAAGCAGATATGCATGCTGATGATCGACGCGGCGTTAGACTTCTTTACAGCGATGGGACGTCACGTCGCGATGTCAGTGTTTCCGCTTATCGACGCGCGGGATCATCATCTACCACAGCAAACTCTTCACCGAGTTCTGTTACTCGTGGTACCAATTTTACAACCAACTACACCGTTGAAAATTTGGGTACACAATCAGAATCTGTTCATGTCCGGTTTTACTTATCGACTAATAATTATATTACTACCTACGCCGATACTTATTTGGGTAGCACTACTTGGTCTATGCCAGTAGGTTCATTGGCTAGTTCCACAAAAACGCTGTACATACCAACAAGTCTTAATGCGGGAACGTATTACGTGGGCTATATTGCTGATCCACTCAACTCCATTCCAGAAGCGAATGAATCAAATAATTTTGTGGCCAATAATAGGACGATCACCGTAAACTAGGTTTAATATGATTGCAATAATGAGGGAGGATGCAAATGTGCATCCTCCTGCGTTTTATATTCATCGATTATATGATTTGGTGACTGTATGAAAGTTAACATAATTAACAAGATATTCTTCACACTGGCGATACTTATTTGTGCGAGTGGTTGCGATCAGACGGATATTTACGTGTTATGCCCAGCTCCCATCGATATTAATCAAGGTGAAAAAGTTGTCTATTTATTCACTGACAGCACGGGTGAAACATCTGTGCATTCCGTGGAAATGTTGGACTCCCCTGCTGTGAACCCAGGCGACATCGTTTATACCGCAGACGGGGTATCGACTGATCTCAATATCAACACCGTGTGCGACGAATCTGGAAAAAGTGTATTATCTACTGAACAAAGTTTTTTACTGCTGGGTGGAAAGCTGAAACTTGATTCAAACTCTGAAGCACCCAGCAATTTAGATCTTCCCCCGCCAGTCAAATTTTCATTAAGTAGTTGTGTTTCGACTTCTGTTTTCATCCAAAGTCAGCAACTATCGGCAGAACAGTGTACTTATAATACAGCGGATAATTCTGAGACCAGGATTATAACATTAGCTGTCACCGAAGAAGGCCCGTCACCAATGAGCAAATTGCTGAAATATGTGTGGATTAATAATTCTAATCAGACAAGTGTTTCCGCCGAACTCACCGAATGGAATGGAAAATAGTGTCATATGTTACATTGATCACTATGATTAAATATTTTCTCAGTATCACTCCGTACAACGCAACAACAAACGAGATATATTTGTAGGTTTAGGAGTAAGAGTTCTAACAGCACCTCATTTGTCCACTTACGTTAATGCGTCTTAACATAAATACTCAAGAGTCCCGAGTTTTCCGGAAATAACCAAACCTAAATCAACTGTTTTCTTGCTTGAGTTTCATGGTCAACTTTGAATGCTCAATACTTAGTGAGATCAATTGAATAATGGCGAGATTACTATTGCAGACTATCTGAAGTTTATTTATGACACAGATAGATTGCCAACAGATGATCTGGCGCCAGTAGTTCAAGGATTGTTTGGCGAAATAGGTGGTTTAATGACTGCCGTAAAAAAACTCAAAAGAGAGTCCAATACATTTACAGGATTTGATAGTGTTGTAATTGAAGAATTGGGCGACGCATTGTTGGTACTTGTGTTGTTTGTCAACAAGGCTAGATATTGATATTGAGAAAATATTTTTAGATTTAGCTAAAGAAAGTCAAAAAAAGCCGAATGTGTATTTGGCCTCAGGAGTTGCACCGTTAGCAATAATATATCAGCCAGATATAGATGATGATTTTGCTACCACCGTTTCTCGGGGATAAGCTCTCAAATGAAGTGTGGGTGCATCCAACAGAGTAGGGTACTCTATCTCTCTTGCTTCGGGCGTTACGATATCTCCAAAACCGATGTCGGCATGAATCGATATTCGTGCTCCCGCCAGATTACCGAACAATTTTACTCGCAAACCTCCATATTCTGATTCATCACGGATTGCCTCGACTCGCACACTCTCTGCCGCTAAGGTTAAACCGTCATCTTCAACGGGGAGGTCACAGAGTTCTTGAAAGATTGCTTGCAAGGCCTGGTTCGCTGCTGTCACCAAAGTCAAGAAAATCGACATCGCGTGTTGGACGGTGTGGTTGTTACAATACCTAGTGTGATGTTTACAATTCTTGAGGTATTGTAACATTACTGAGTTTTTCTTAAATGGGGCAGCTATCGTGTAACATATTGATTATTATTTATAAGTTCAATTTGTTTGGCAACGCAGCTTGTGTGTTCTTTGTGATCGGCAGATACCGGATATCTATCGCGTACCCCCTGGGGACGCCAATACAAACAAAGGCTTAGCAGTGATGTTAGGCCTTTTTTATTGGCTTCAAGCGGACTTAGGTATTAATTTGACTTTTAGTGAGTTTAGTAAGGCAAAGAGGTGAATCGTATTTGCAGTTGCAATCTTACGCAGACCACGTATTATTTTGCAGCTTATTGAATCGTTTTATGAAATGAATGAGGTCATTAGCATGAATGAGAAGTTATCCACGTCTATTGTCGTTGCCGTAGCTGCCATTGCCTTAGGTGGTTTTTATTGGTATTTCATGGATCTTTCTTAAGATCAGTTTGTATTTCCTCAGCAGATTTTTTTTTATAATCTCATCAAAAAATATTCAGCAAGTTCGTGTTGGTAATAGTTGGTAATATCTGTCCGCTACCAATTGGGTGTAGTAAAGATTGTGGGTGTTCAATAATGGAAACACGTATTGCAGATCTTGAAGTGCGTTTGACTTATCAAGAATCGACATTGGAAGAATTGAATGCGGTGATTGTTAAGCAACAAACTCAGATTGATGTTTTGCAAAATCAAATAGAGCATCTCTTAACGCAATTGCACGCTCAAAATGACCCAGTGGCGACACCAACAGACGAAAGGCCGCCGCATTATTGAAGTCACTGTTGCATCTCATTCCTTTCCCTGTGCCTACGCAGGTTGTCGCACTCTTGTTGGAATGGATATATACCCGTAGCGATTGAGATTTTTGTTTTATTGCAGGCCCTCTTCATTCCATGGCTGTGTTCACCCTAAAGGGCACCTAGGGAAATTCCTCGCAATAGTCCGGCTATTACGCGTCATTTCGCCTATCCATGAAATGAATATGACGCACACTAAAAGTCTAAATTTCAATCGCTACGGGTATATGCTTGATGACTTATCGTTTTTTATCTGATAGAAAGGTATTAGGGGCAGGGCGTGTCGTCAATTTATATGATCGTGCTGTTGGCTATTAACTCTTTAAGGAGAAAAAAATGAGTCTCTTTGACAAAGCGAAATCACTCTCAGAGAAAGTGGTCGAAAAAGCGATTGATTTTAGCAGTGATGAATTGATCGCCGATACCATTATAAAAGCGGTAGAGAAACAAGAAAAAGTGAATAATATTCTGCAGCAAAAAGGCTCTAACTATCGGGTTAATAATGTTGATTTGGGTTTGAGCATTCCGCCAACGGTACTTTTTGGCATTAGCCGTGTTGCGGAGCAAAAATCTAATACCCCGCCTAATATCCCTACAGAAACCGAAGCAGAGAAAAATTAACAAATTATCGCATATTAGGGAATATTTTATATGAGCTCAGACAGTCAACCAACCCTAGACCCTAAATGGGGAGAAACTTCCTCGCGGCACGAACCGTTGATTTTGGCAAATTTTGCCGTGCGCGAAACTGATGTGTTGATTACCACAGCCCCTAAAGCGGGTACGACGTGGATGCAACAAATTTTGCATCAATTGCGCTCAGGGGGGGATCAAGAATTTGCGAGTATTTTTGATGTCGTTCCTTGGTTAGAAATACCGCGCGAAGGCAAGACTTGGTCTGAGATCATTACAGAGTTTGATGCCATTGATTCGCCCCGAGTTTTTAAAACGCATTGCACCTACCCGCAAACACCGGGTGTTGATAAGGCGAACATCATCTTGAGTTCGCGTGATCCCAGAGATTGCTGTGTCAGTTTTTACCACCATATGATGAATTTGACGGATGAGACTTGTCAGAAATCAGATATCCAAAAACCAGCGAGTTTTGATGAGTATTTCGCAACTTGGTTTGAGACCGGAGGTTGGTATCACAATGTTTCGAGTTGGTGGCCACATATTAATCAAAAAAATATTCTTTGGCTGCGTTATGAAGAGATGAAGCTTGATTTAGAGAAGTCTGTGGATCAAATATTGTCTTTTTTAGATTGGCATTTAGACGCGAAGAGTAAAAGACGGGTGTTAGAATATTGCTCATTTGAGTGGATGAAAATGCACAGTGAAAAATTTACTTTTCAAGATGAAGCTAATAAACCGGTATTTAGCCCCGGTACTTTTATCCGCAAAGGGACGGCCGGAGATTACAAAAATTTGCTCAATCCAGAGCAGGAAAAACAAATCTTAGATCACGCCTACAAAACTTTGGAACCTGAGTGTGTTGAGTTTTTGAAGATATAATCTTGCCAGGCGGTAAAGTGCTGAGGCTCTAAGGCCGCAATAACGGAACGTGATTCGAGTTTACCGCGGAATACAACTTCATTATCTAACGTACAACATTGCCCACCCGATTCGCGTAGGATTAATTGCCCCGCGCTATAGTCCCATAATTTTTGCGCGCCATGCAGGTAGAGATGTACGCGGCCTGTTGCTAACCAGCACCAGTCCAATACACCCGATCCAAAACTGCGTTGAGAGCTATAAGGCGGATGGCGCGCGATAGTTTCCGCGAGTTTGCCAGATAATCGTTTGAAATCAATTTGCGCGATGCACTGAGACAGCGGCAGCTGGGTATTCTTTCTGTGTAATGGTTGCTTATTCAGCCATGCCCCTTGCTGTGCAATGGCGCTAAAACATTCTTGGCGTAGAGGGTCATAGATTAAGCCGAGCTTTATGCTGTTGTTTATCAACAGGGCGAGAGAAACCGCAAAACAAGGAATACCGGCTGCAAAATTGCTCGTACCATCGAGTGGGTCGAGTATCCACAATCCGTCCTGGTTTTGCTCCAGCAACGTTTGTTGCTCGGCGTGACTCATTTCTTCGCCCAGCAATGGAATTTCAGGCCAATTTTGCTTTAATGCTTTTGTCAGCGCATATTGCATCGCGAGATCCGCTTCGGTAACGATGCTGCCGTCTGATTTGAATTGGTGTTCTATCTGGCGGAAACGTGGCAATAGTTCAGTATGTGCGGTTTCACGGATGATTTGCTCTAGGTGTTGCAGCATTTGTTGATTGATGCGCATGATTTTCTCGGTTATATTTGGCAGAATAATTTTGCGTTCCTATTTTAGCCTAAATGAACGGGCAGTTTTAGTTTTAGATGCCAATGAGTAAATATTCAGATCAAGATATTATTCATTCATGGAAAAAAAATGTTGCTCCTTGGGTTAAGGCAGTGCGTGAGGGAGAAATTGCAAGCCGGCGATTGGTAACCAACCAAGCAATCGTTGAGGTGATTTTGCAACACCAGCCAAAATCAGTGTTGGATTTAGGCTGTGGTGAGGGTTGGCTGGTTAGGGAGCTTGAGCAAAGCGGCGTAACATCTTGGGGAGTCGATGTCATACCCGAATTTATCGCAGTTGCGCAGCAAGCAGGTATCGGTAGGTTTGCCAATATTGCTTATGAAAATTTAATACCTGCGCTCGGCCATGAAAAATTCGATGTTGTTGTTAGTAATTTTTCACTGCTTGGAAAAGAATCGGTAGATCATTTGTTTCAACAAATACCTTTGTTCTTCGAAGCTAAAGGTTATTTTATTGTGCAAACCCTGCATCCAAAGTTTTGCGCTGAAGAAAAATATGAAAATGGATGGAGAGCCGGATCATGGAAAGGCTTTAGTGAAAAATTTTGTGATCCAGCACCTTGGTACTTCAGAACATTGGCAACGTGGAAAACTTTATTTTTAGAGCATGGCTTTGCTATCGATAAAATACGGGAGCCACTGAATCCTCAAACCCAAAAACCAGCTTCTGTTATTCTCGTGGGGGAATGGCTTGGTTAAACCTATATTCCATAGTTGATCGCTCACATGATGAGGGTAACTTGCTGTTGTATATGTCATTAGAGATAGATAGGGTTTATTCAGATTATGGATATTAGAGAAGCAAGATTAGGTGACGAGAAGTCCTTAGTCGATTTGTTTGTATCTTTGGACAAAGAGACGGACTTCATGTTGTTTGACGACGTTTATCGATTAATGCGCAAGCAGCCTTGATTGATTCGATTGCCAAATCAGAAAACCGTTTGTTACTGGTGTCTATTGAGAATGAAAAAGTAGTCGGTTTTCTAGGTGCAACTGGAGGCCAAACCAATAGAACACGCCATACAGCAAGCTTCGTGGTGGGCGTATTAAAAGCCTATTGGGGGGGAAAGATAGCGACGTCTTTGTTATCAGGTTTTGAATCCTGGGCAAAAATAGCGGTTTTCATCGATTGGAAATGATCGCTATAGATTCCAATAGCCGCGCAAAAAATTTGTATATCAACAACGGTTATGCAATTGAAGGAATCAGAAAAAACGCGATGCGAGTCAATGATGTGTTTGTGAATGAACTGTATATGTCTAAATTAATCTAGGGAAGCTCGAATTGTCAAGGAAATAGGGTTCCGGCATATCTATTTGTGCAGGAACCCTTAATTCACTGATTTATTTGCGTTTAGAAGCCTACGCCTACGGCGATACCAAATACGTGGTAGTTGTCTCCTTTGATGCGGTCTAAATTATAAACCGGCCCATAAGAAATATTATCATAGTGAAAGTCGTAACCTAAACCCCCGCGGAATACGGTTTTAGTTTTGCTGCTGACAAATTTAGTGCCCGAGAAAAGATTTATTTTCAAGCCTTGCCATGGATGAACGACAACACCGGCAAGCACAAGATTCGCTGCTTTATCGGCGAAAATTCGTTCAGCCACCAGGCCAACACCAATTTTTTTGCTCCACAAGGGTGTACGGTATTCATATTCGATAGCGGCGGTGGGATCGGTGTCTTTTTTATTGGTTGCGCCGGCGAAAATTGCGGCATGATTATCACTGCTTCCAGCTTGTACACCTATTACAGGTAATGTTGTTAATATCAGCGTTGCCAAGCCGTTTTTTATGGCTTTATTCATAATCTTTCCCCTCGATTTATTAGGATATTCAATTTTTTTGATAAAAAATTAGGGGGCACAATATTATAGAAAACAATATGGGTCAAATTACAATTTATCCAAAAAAATACAATGCTAGCTCTGCGAGTTTGTCCGATTTAGGTGGGCGTAGCGAGAGTAGGTCATCTTGGAAGGTTTATTTTGATTGGCGCTTATTTTTTGAGCGGCGGTGACAATGAAACGTCAACAGAACTTATCGCGATAGAAGTCGATAAATGCGCGGGTTTTTGCGGGTAAATATTTGCGATTTGAATACAACACAAATATTTGCTGCAGATCCAGGTTTTTAACTTTTATATCATACGTAGGCATGAGGCGTACAAGTTCTTCAGTTTGCAGCAAATCATTGACTAACAGATCGGGTAATAAAGAGATACCCATGTTGTGCTTTAGTGCGGTTAGCATCACTGTCACCACATTGGTATTGATATTTCCGGTGACTTGGATCGTTTGCATTTGGTTTTTTAGTTTTTGCTTGGATGATTTTAGATGAGAATGTTGTTGGGCATTGGCATAGAATTCCCATTCATCATTACTATTATATACGATGCAGTTATGCGGCAATAAGTCACGCGGTGTTAGGGGTATGCCGTGTAATGCAAGATACTTTGCTGACGCACACAAGCGCATTTGAATCTTTGCTAGGGGCACAGCAACATAACTGCTATCCGTGAGTGGCCCCACACGAATGACTAAATCAAGACCTTCATCGACCACATCTTGAATGACTTCGGTACACTGAATGTCTAATTCGATTTCAGGGTGTAATTCAAGAAACTCAGAAAGATAAGGTGTAATTTTAAGATCAGTCCACACTAATGGTGCGCCGATTCGCAGCAATCCTGAGGCTGTGTCTTTAAATCCCGCGATAGACTGGCTTGCTTCAGTTACATCACGCAATATTTGCCGTGCTTTTGCACAATATACTTGGCCTGCTTCGGTTAAGCTGAGGCGCCGTGTCGTACGTTGTAATAAACGCACTCCTAAGTACTCCTCCAATGCATTCACCTGACGAGAAACGGAAGGTTGTGAAACCCCTAACCTGCGTGCACTTTCCGAAAAGCCGCCGCTATCGGCGACCGAAACGAACACCTGCATACATTTAAGTATATGACTATTATCCATTTTTTTTTGAGAATGTTAACTTGATTACATTATAACATGTTATTTATTCATTATAGGTATGAATTCTATGTTTTTATAGTCTATTGCGCATAATATTGTAATAAATCATACTGTCGCTTTATGCAATAGCAAGGCGAGAAAATCGGGAGTCTAGGCTTAATTTTAAGGGTAAATCCGCTGTCTATTGTTGTCGCTAAGAATATTTATTCAGGCGCAATTTTATGTGAAAGATAATTTAGGAGATATCTATGGAAATCGGTCAATCTATGCCACAAATAATATTGCCAGCCATCGACGGTTCGCAGTTCGATAGTCATTCATTAATAGGCAAAAAATATTTACTTACCTTTTTTCGATTTGCCACTTGTCCGTTTTGCAATATGCGCATGTCGCAACTAGTACAGGCGAAACCTGAACTTGGAGAGAACTTTGAAATAGTTGCTATCTTTGAATCTGAAATTGAACATTTAAAAAAACATGCAAATAAGCATCTTGCAAAATTTCCGATACTTGCCGACCAACAACGGCAGTATTATCAATTATTCGGCGTGAAAAACTCAGTAATGGGTATGTTAAAAGGAATGTTATTTCGCATGCCAACCCTTATGAAAGCAATGTTTCGACTTTATCTTCCGCGTGAGGTGTCTTCGCGGGCTTTAATCATGCCGCTGTCATTACTTGTCGATGAACAGGGCGTTATTCAAGCCGTTTATCATGGGCAAGATGAAGGTGATCATATGCCTTTGAAGCAGGTAGTGGCATTTGCCAAACAAGAAACCTAGGAATGCTGAAAAAACGTATGCTTTTATTATTAATATTTAGAAAAAAACCTGAAATTATCAAAAATATTACCCACTAAATTAATGGGTAATAATCAGGGCTGTGTTAGGCAATAAAGCGTAAAACGTGGACTGTTTGTTTCTATATCCTACTTACATAGTAGATTATTTCATAAAAAACATATGCATAAAAGACCGTATATAAACGCTGTTAAGCAAGAGTCTTAAAAATAGTATGGATATAGACTTGCTAACCAGTCCTTGCTAGTGGTAAGGTTATATTGCTTGACCTTGTAAGCTATAGGTCTTTTAATCAATGTATTATTAGTGGGAATTTTCTCGGAGAATAGCTGGTTATTGGTTAATAAGCAGGCATCTTTTTTTGTTTAACTATTATTTTTTTAGGAGTACCTTATGGGAAATCTAGTAGGAGTTTTGTTGTTTGGCGGTACGGTATTATTATTTGTTCTGTTGCCATTAGCGAGCACTTAGTTAGGAAGTTAGACACCATAGCGTAGTCTAAATTTTCTCTAAAAAGTAGCAAAAATACTCAAAACTCCCAATTTTACATTTTGAGTAACTCTCTTGTTAAAGCTCCTGGGTAACTTACCCAGGAGCTTTTTTTATTTTCCTGATATTTTATTTAAATGTTTCTCTGTCTTCACCTTCATGTCTTTTCGCGGCTAACTGCGATTTCTAGGTTCAAGCGTACTCGACTGCAAT
Source organism: uncultured Ectothiorhodospiraceae bacterium (assembly GCA_964636675.1). Classification (GTDB taxonomy): domain Bacteria; phylum Pseudomonadota; class Gammaproteobacteria; order S012-40; family S012-40; genus JALUUH01. The sequence continues at coordinate 8,360 of CAZWUO010000055.1, read as the reverse complement.
TGATCGTAGAAATGTATCACAATACTTTATTTTCATTGTGGTTATGAGCCGTATAGTTGCTGCCATTGCATATCTTTTCCTTTTTGTTAGGTAACCGTTTTAGTGAATTATCACGTCAAAGAAGATAGCGTTTTTTAGCTTCAATGATCCGGGTTTGTCGATCAAAAGGTCCATTTAATTTATATGTCTCAATGCCGTTAATAAGTAATAAGTTGCTGCTAGCAATGGCATTACGTGCAAGCAAAGGATTGACTCGCGGCCTATAGAATTGAGACAAGCCACAATGGATAAATGTTGTCGTTTTTTGAATCGACTAGTAGGGATAGCAGCCATTTTTTACATGGTTTGTGGATCAAGCCACGCCGCTTTTTCTTTGTCTGCTGAACTCGCTACGAATGCTGCTAAAGATGGTGGTGTCGCCTTTGCTGATTATAATAATGATACCTGCCCTGACGTACTCGTTACTACTTCCACTGCGCAATCACCTTTACTCTACACACAAAACGTTAGCGGTGGTCTATGCGTTGGCACTTTTGTATTATCGCGTAGTTTTAATGAAAATACTCCACGCAGCATCGTGTGGGGTGACTTTAACAACGATGGTTTTGTCGATTTCGCTTCCAATACAAATAACAAGCTCGTTGTCTATCAAAATGTGGATGGAACTGCTGCGGGCTTTGTAAACATAGCTTCTTTTAATCCTGGTAACGTTGAAGGTATCGGTTGGCTTGATTATGACGCCGATGGCGATCTTGATCTTTTTGTGGAAAACCAAACCTTTGGTTTGCGCATATATCTTAATGTCGCAAATACTCTTACTGCCGGTCAATTTTTCGATATACATTCCGACGCTGTTGCTGAATCTGATTATTCGGCGGTTGCCGATTACGATATTGATGGTGATGTTGATATTTACGCACGGCGTGGTGGCATTTTAGATACTAACGCTGAAGCTGATCTGTTTATTAATAGTGGTTTGGGTGGAACCATAGCCGCGGGTAGTGTGGGTGCCGCCTTTAACCGCGAATCAGACCCGGACATAAATTATGACGGACCAAATATAGATAAGGGCGGTGTTGCATTTTGTGATCTGGATGGTGATGGAGATCTGGATATTGTAAGGACAAACGGTGGGCCAAGTCGTATCTATGAGCGGACGCCCATCGGCTGGACGCCGCAAACCAACTTTGGTGGTGATAACGAAGGAGTTGCTTGCGCAGATGTGGATAACGATGGTGATGAAGATGTGATATTCAATACCGGAGTTGGCAACGCGGTGCTTTATCGAAACGATGGTGGCTTCATTTTTACGCTCGATAATATGGGGATCACTGCGAATGGAGAGGGTAAAGGTCTCGCGTTTACGGATTTCGATCGTGACGGTGACATGGACGTGCTGTTCAATATCACTAACGTGGCGAATGAGCTTTGGGTTAATGATACGAATGACACCAACTATTTAATCGTCAGACCGATGGTTTCAGGCCGCGCGGCGCTTGGCGCTACCGTGCAACTTTTTTCCTGTAGTGCAAGTGGTGCGATTGGTAGCGCAATTTTAGGTAGTCGCGATATCTCGGGGGGTAGCGGTCGTGGCTCGCAAAATGAAAGCATCGCTCATTTTGGACTTAGCGCAGTTGGTGGAGCGAATACGGCTTATGTTGCACGTACCACATTCGTTGGTGGCAACGTTGTAGATCGTGCGGTGCGACCCGATATGCTAGGAACTTATCAGTCAATCGTAGTTTCTACCACGGATTCTAACGACTTAAATGCCTGCTTGGATAACGATAATGATGGGGTGTCAGACATTGCAGATGCAGATGACGACAATGATGGGATCCCTGATATTACAGAAGGGAGCGGTGACCCAGATGGTGATGGGCTTATTAATTCCTTCGATATCGATTCCGATGGGGATGGCATTGTCGATAATATTGAAGCGCAAGCTGAGGGGGGTTACCAGGCTCCACTCGGTAGTGATACGGATAATGATGGACTCGATGATCGATACGATACTGATAACGGCGGAGCGGCTATTGTTATTGTCAATACCGATAGCGCTGACAATCCTGATTACCTTGATGATGATTCAGATAACGATGGTATCGATGATCTCATAGAGGGTCATGATGCCAATGGCAATGGGGTTGCTGATGTAATCCCCGCAGGAGGCAGCGCCGACGCTGACGGTGATGGTCTAAATGATAATTTTGATACGTTTGTGGGTCCAGGGAGTGGTAATGCTATTGGCAGCAACGCGCCAATTCAAAACACTGACGGAGTGGATAATCGCGACTGGCGTGATACGGACGATGATAACGATACCGCGTTGACCTTAGTCGAAGGGGGTATCGGCAACGATGCAGATGGTAATGGAACGCCGGATTATCTCGATTCCAGTGCGTTCGATGCGGATAGTGATGGAGTCTCGGATCAAAACGATCCGGACGATGCGAACCCTTGTATTCCTTCGCAGTTCGGCAGTGGTTGTACGGTCGACACCGATGGCGATGGTATTTTCGATGTGGTGGAAGGTGAATTCACCGATACCGATGCGGATGGCGTGCGGGATTATTTGGAATCCGTAGTCTTGGATGCTGATGGTGATGGCGTTAATAATCAGCTTGATGCTGCCAATCTGGATTCGTGTAACCCTAACTTTCCGAGTTCGACCTGCCTAGATTCAGACAACGATGGTGTGGCAGATTTTGGTACGTCGACGACAAGTGTATCCGTTGAGTCGAGTCTTGGTGCCAACACGAATCCGTGCGCGCCAAGCAATACGGTTGCGGTTTGCGATAGCGATAATGATGGTATTTCCGATGGTGAGGAATTGACTAACAATACCGATCCTAATCTTGGGGACAGCGATGGTGATGGTATTCCCGATGGTGTTGAGAACACGGACGCCGATGGCGATGGCGTTAACGATGGAGCAGATACGGATGCTGACAATGACGGCATCCCCGATGCGACGGAAGCTGGATCGAACCCCAGTATACCGGTGGACAGTGATGGCGATGGTCGAGCTGATTTCATTGACCCAGACGCAGACAATGATGGCATACCCGATAGCATTGAAGATGTAGTTGATACCGATAGCGATGGTGTTGCTAATTATCTCGATCCTGACAGCGATGGCGATGGCATACCCGATACTGTTGAGGATGATGTAGCACGGGGCTTGGACACTGATAATGATGGTATCGACGATGGTTATGATATCGATAGCTCTACTAGCAGTGTTGATGCAAACGGTGATGGAGTTGCTGACACATTTACGCCTAAGGATAGCGATGGTGATGGTGCGGCGGACTATCTTGATAGCGATAGTGATAATGATGGCATCTCGGATACCATCGAAGCCGATGTCGATCTCTTGGCTGATATTGATGTTGATCAGATCAACGATATTTACGATGTTGATGCGACATTGGGATTGGATGTCAACAATGACGGAGTTGATGATGCGATTAATCCAACCAATACCGATGCGGATGGAGTACCGGATTACCTCGATCTCGATACCGATAACGATGCTCTATTTGATGTGATTGAGGCTGGCGGGCTTGATCAGAATGCCGACGGAATTATCGATGACCTGGCGAATAGTGAAGGCTCTATTTTGCTGCCAACGGATACCGATGGTGATGGTATTGGCGATTGGCGTGAGATTGATAGCGACAATGATGGCGTATACGACATTGTTGGTAGCGGTTTCGCAGCGCTTGACGCAGACGGCGATGGCCGGGTCGATGACTTGAGTGATAGCGATAACGATGGCATCGCTGATGTGTACGATCAAACGATTGGTTTTGGTGGTGCATCCGATGCGGATAAGGATGGAATTAGCGATAGCTTGGAAGGCACGGGGGATTTCGACGCAGATGGAATTCCAGACTACCTAGACACTGACAGTGATAATGATGGCATTCCAGATGTGCAGGAAATCGATACGATCTCTGGAGGTTTGATTGATACCGACGGAGATGGTATGCCAAATTATATTGATTTCGATAGTGACAACGATGGAATCAGCGATGAACTCGAAGGCGCAGAGGATTTAAACAATAACGGTATACCTGATTATATTGATTCTGAGGGAACGCTCAAGACCGCTGTTAGCGGTAGTAGCAGTGTTTGGTTTTTGGTGTTACTCATTTGTTTTACCAGTGTACGATTCCGTCGAACCATTACTGCGATGGCGCCAGTATTCGCCAGCCTTATTTGCTTGAGCGCACTGCTGCTTCAAATACCTGTTGTGCATGCAGCTAGTCTGTGTGGGAACTCTATTTTTCCAGAGAATCTTCGTGATTACCAGGAAGGTAAGGATTCAGAACGCGATGTAGCCGAGTATCAGAGTTGTTGGTATGTAGGGGGTGGCCTGGGTTATTCTTACTTATCGCCACAGGGTGAAGCGAACAATTTTTTTCTTGATAGTCGTCGAAACAACGATATTGGTTATCATTTTTTTTTGGGTAAGCAATTTTCGCCATCTTGGTTTGCAGAATTTAAATACGTCGATATGGGGGAGGCTGGGATTACCAACCGCAATTTGGCGATTGCCGCCGCATTCCCGCGAGCTGCCATCACTTACAAAGTACCCTCACTCATGGCAGGTTATCAGTTACAAGCGACCCAAAATTGGATATTGTTTTTAAAAACAGGTATCGCAAGCATTATGAATGATGTGACTGGTGGCCCGGTGCCGTTTGAGAAACAGTCAACGGTGCAACTGGGAATAGGAAGTGGTACTCAATACAATTTTGCACGTAGTCAGTGGTTTGTGCGTGGCGATTTTGATTGGTATGATCGCGATGCTTGGTATGCTGGAATTTCCGTGGGTATGCAATTCGGTCATCGCGTAGCAATACTCAAATCATCGAGCAGCCTCGTGGATAGTGATGGTGACAATGTAAGCGATGCATTTGATCATTGTCCGCACACGTCTCAGAATGAATCGGTGGCAGAGAACGGGTGTGCTTTGGACAGCGACAGGGATGGTGTTAGCGATGCATTTGATCATTGTCCGCACACGTCTCAGAATGAATCGGTTACTCAGAACGGATGCTCTTTAGAAAAAGACAGTGACCAGGATGGGGTCGTGGATGAAGCGGATGTTTGTCCACGAACACCTGCTGGAGCTGAGGTCGATCTTAAAGGTTGTGCGCTTAAAGTGGAAGTGCAGTTTCCTGATTTACGGTTCGACAGCAATTCAGCCCGACTCAAGACCGATATGAAATCGATGTTAAATAGCGAAGCGCAAACTTTAATAAATAATCCCGAATTAAATATTGAAGTTGCGGGTTATGCGGATTCACGCGGTAGTGTTAATTATAATCGTTGGTTGTCAGCGCTGCGAGCCGAGGCCGTACGGAATTATCTTATTGACCAAGGTGTGTCGGCGGAACGTTTGAAGGCGGTAGCATATGGGGAATCTAATCCTGAGGCGGATAATAACACCCATGAAGGGCGTGCGCAAAATCGACGCGTAATCTTGCAGGTAGCATTTGACCATTGTCCGAATACACTAGAGGGTAAATCGCTTACCGAGAAAAGATGCTTGTTAGACACAGATAGTGACCAGGATGGGATAGTCGATGAAGAGGATATCTGTCCACAAACACTTCTTGGAACGGAGGTTGACCTTAAGGGTTGTGTGCTTAAAACAGAAGTGCAGTTTCCTGATCTGCGGTTCGAGACTAATTCAGCTCGACTCAACTCAGACATGAAATTAATGTTAAATAGCCAAGTGCAAACCTTAATAAATAATCCGAGATTAATTATTGAAGTTGCGGGTTATGCGGATTCGCGAGGCAGTATTAATTACAATCGCCGGCTGTCAGAACGGCGAGCTAAGGCCGTTCGGAACTATCTGATTGCCCAGGGTGTATCTGCGGAACGTTTGAAAGTGGAAGGGTATGGCGAATCTACCCCTGCGGCGGAGAATAACACCCGCGAAGGACGTGCACAGAATCGGCGCGTAGTGTTGCGTATAATAAATTCGACGTTATAGGTTACTGGTTAACAATTTACTCATACGTATAATATGCGGCTCACTTAATTCCCCGCTGCTGGCTAATAACTTCAGCACGTTTACTAAATAGCTATATTTTGCGACGGTGAGATCGTGTTGTGTTTTAAAATGCAGTTGCTGTGAATTGAGAATATCGAGGTTTGTGCGTACTCCGACTTCTACGCCTTTCTGGGTTGCATTTAATGCGCTTTTGCTGGAGATGAGAGCTTGCAGCAGTGCTTTTATTTGCTGCTCGCCGTTGACTACGGCTAAATAATTCTTTTTGGTTTGCAGTACTTTTTGGCGTTTTATGGCTTCTAACTGTTCTTTGCTCGCCTGTTTATCTGCAATGGCTTGTTTTAGGCGGGTTGATGTGAGGCCGCCTGAATAGAGAGGTATTGTTAATTGCAAGCTAATAGAGGCTTGGGTCGATGTAATGTCCTTGCCTGCAGTCCCAAAAAATTGGGATTGTGAAATACTACGGTTTCCAGTTCCTATCAAGTCTAGCGTTGGATAGTGTTGGGCGCGCAGTTTTTTCATGTTTTTTTGTGTGGCCTGATAAGCGGCTGTTGCTTGCAGTATCTCGTAATTATTCGATTTTGTTTTATCAACCCAGGTTTTCATTGGTTGAGGTTTTAGTAGGGTCGAAAAATCAGCATTGTCAATCAGCTTGGTGAGTCGCTGCGGAGTTTCTTCGATGATGCTTTCGAGCGTGTGTAATGCAACCGCATAATTATTTTCACTTGCCAATACATTAGCAACGGAAAGATCATAACGCGCTTGGGCTTCGAGTTTATCAGTAATTGTAGTGGTACCAACACGGTAGGTTGCTTTTGCCCGATCTAGACTTCCGGTAAACGATTTTTGTTCTGCTTTGGCGACGGAGAAGCTTTCACTTGCGGATAATACCGCAAAATAACTTTCTGCGACTCGGAGAATAAGATCTTGTAGGGCAGCATGATATTTGTTGTTTTCTTGCTCTGTAAGATGCTGTGCTTGCTGTAAGTTTATTATCTCACTGAGACGAAACAGAGGTTGACTTACATTTAGTGTGACATTATTGGTATCGTAATTTCGGCGGGTTGGGGAACCGGTGATGTCTGTCTGCGAATAATTATAGCCGAGCGTAGCCGAAGAGCTAATTTTTGGTAGTAGGGCGGATCGTGCCTCAGGGACTTTTTGTTCACTGGCTTGCAAGGAGAATCTGGCGGCGGCTATTATCGCATCGCGTTCCACTGCGAGCAAAAATGTATCGTGTAATGTTAATCCTGTTTGTTGCGCAAAGACATTCGGTAATATCAGAAAGTTAACTATTAATGTACCAGAAAAAAAATAAAGTCTTAGTGTCATTATTCATCCAGATAAGAAAATGCGAGAGATTGACTGTATCAGCTTAACCGAATAAAACGAAGTTTCAATCCGCCAAATGCTTATTGCTTCTCTTTTGTTGCTAAATACCGAACAATGAGTTCTTGTAATGGATATTTATATTTTAGTTATCAAGCATTGATAATGCTTCCTGCTCAGATAATCCTAGAATCCGCAGTTGGATGACATGCAGCGTGCGCTTATAAGTGTGAAGAGCAAGACGCGATGAGGCGGAATAGCCCGCTATTGCAACGAAACGATTCGCAACGACGCTGTTCACGCTTTAAAGCGTGCTATTCATGGCGTAGCGCGCTCATCCTCTGAGTGAATTCGACAAACCACTTCATTCGTTATGTAATCCGCCACTTAACGATGCCTCATAGTGCTCCACTGCGGAATCTAGGATAATATGATGTTATTTGAAATCTTCAGTTAGATGGAGTGAAATGAGCGTTTGGTTTGTAGACGTTTCATTACAGGTGATTTTTTATGATGGATAATTTGTTGGATAATCCAGCAGTACAAGCTGGGGTTGCTCCGTTTCTAGTCGCGATGATATTAACATTTTTGTTTGTAGCGATAGGCGGCAGTAGAGATAGCTGGAAAGGACTCGCAGTATTCAGTGGGTTTTTGGTGATGATTTTATTAACCGTTGGGATTGAGTTTGATCCACTCACTTCTACGCGCAAAATTATATTGCTGAGTATGCTGAGTTTGCTCCTGCCTATCGTGTTTGGGTTTGTTGCCGTCTCTAGAAGACGCCAGCTCGTTATTTATCACGTTTTTTCTATTGCCGCGGTTGTTTGGGTGCTTTGGCCGGTGTTAGCACGCAAAGATGATATTATAGAAGCACTCACTATAGGAGCGATGGCGAGTGCATATGTTATGTGTATCATTTTTGCGGCCTTGGCATTATCCAAAAAGAATGTACTCGCGGCAGGTGCGGGAGTTTCAGCTTTAGGTTTTACGATTGGTG
>CAZWUO010000054.1:0-18833 GCA_964636675.1 uncultured Ectothiorhodospiraceae bacterium | reverse complement strand
CCTCCGAGGAGGCAGCTAGACCCGGTTGTCGAGGAGTCGCAAACTTCTGCTTAAAACAAGAATGAACTCTGCCAATCACTTGCATCTCTATGCGCTTCTGGATAAACACTTCGCTCAACAACCTAGTACATCATCCCCTAGGGTTTGGATAATAAATTCTGAATACTGTTAAAAGATCGAATCCAAGGTTTTAGTTTCGCGAGCTGCTCAGGCAAGGCTTTAGAACGATTTATCGCGCTAGACTTATTTTTGTATGCGCCAATAATCACTGGGAAAAATACTTTTTTATCTTTTTTGAAACTAAAAAAATGTGCATCTGCCGCAAGACCCGTCTTATCAATAAAACCTTGCGCAGCTTTTGCTGATGCAAAACTGATTAATTGAATAGTATAATGCCTTGAGTTTTGCTTCAGTATCCAGGCTTCACCAAGACTCTTCTCTTTATCCTTGTTTTTCCTAACCTGGGCTTTCTCTGACTCGAATGTTGAGCTTGTTGCAATGTCAGCAATTTTATTTCCACCCGTTATTTCATCTTTACTTTGTACCTGACTATTGCTGCCGTTTGTTTTTTGTTCTACGTTAGCAGTATTAGAACTCTCTGCATTTTTATTTTTCAATGCAGGACTCATCGCTTTTTCAACAGACTCTTGCGCAACGAGCATCTTGTCACTACGCGATGGAAAACCTTCATTAAGTGTCGATAAATCCTGCTCCCCAAATTCTTCATCTGCCTCAATCCCCGGTATCGCAAGCGTTTTAGTCACTATTTCTTCTTCATCGTCAATCACCACCACGGGATCTAAGAGCTGATCCTCATCACTTGTAGTAAACAAATACACCGATAACAATACAGATATACCTAAGGCAAGCGCGATCAATTTCAATGCACTTTGCTGCCTTCCTGGCGTTCTAAATTGAATATTGGCGTTATCAGGCTTCATTAAAGCTTCCTTTAAAATAGTGCTCGCTAATACGTTAATATGGCCTGGCTGTCCTTTTGATTGTTTGTAAATTTTATGAATCAAATCTTGCGTAAAGGGATTCGCACCTGAAAAATCGGACAAGCTGAGTCTTGATGCAATATATTCTGCCGTTTGCATTTCTGTAAAAGGGGGCAATGATAATTCAGTAATACCGGGGTCATCGGTATCGTTCATTTGTAATAATGTCTGAGGAATTGACCTTCCTGCCAAAATAATTCTTAAATCAACTGGAAAGATATTCGTCGAAAGCTGCACCAAAACATCGAGCAGCTCGGTGCTGAGTTTATCGGCATCATCGATAATTAATACCGGTGTATAGCCTTTCTGCTTAGTCAAACTCAATTGCTCAATAAACGTTTGATTAACCGAAGAATGAGGCAAACCGGGTAATTCAAAATCATGGCTCAACTTACGCATCAACGAAACTGTCGTTGCAACCTCAGTTGCCGAGGTCACACAAAGTATCCATTGCCCATCCGCCGAGTTTACAAACTGTTGCAACAAAGCTGTTTTTCCAGATTCGTATTTACCAACAATGAATAAAATAGTGTTAGTAAACTCTGTTAAATGCACAAGCTGGAGCAAAAACTCTCGACGCACATTATCTTCATAATAATTACTAAATGATGCGACGGCTGCAAACGGATCCGTTAATGTGTCTTTGCTTTCTAGCATATCATCCATTGGGTTTTACCGGTCGACTCTCACCTTGAACGAATACCACTCGATAACCTCTCTTGACTTGTGTTTCACGTGTCGCCAGCGCCGCATTTTCTGCATCAGTCAGGTTTTTAAAATGATCCTGCACTACTCTGCCGGAGGAACCTTGATGCCCCCACTCGCGCACAACGACCCAACCTCCCAATAAATCGGGGCCTAGATGGATTTGATAAAATTTTGGCCGCTTTCCTGGCTCTAGGTGAGCCGACTGCATGTATATTCTCATTGGGACAATAACAATGTTGAGTTCACGTTAATGTCCTCGGGTCAAATAAACGATTATATTCGGTAATCGCGTATCGATCTGTCATCCCCGCAATATAATCAGAAACTATCCGCGCCTTGCCATCAATGCCATTTTTTTGCTCCAAAGCTTGAGCTCTCTGCACATATTCACTGGGCATTAGCTTTAAATCATCGAGGAAGGCATTAAATAGACCACAGACCACCTGGTTAGCCTTTTTTGTCATCCGGTACACACGATAGTGCTGATAAAGATTAGCACGCAAAAAACGCTTGAGCTCAAGGCTTGCGGCCTGCACCTCAGAACTAAAGCCAATCAAAGGTTTTGCTTGCGTTCTGACAGCATTAACATCTTGCGGCTTTGCATCTTGCAGTTTTTTTAAACTTGTTCGAATTAAATCACTCACCAGTAGATTAATCATCCTTCTAACAATTTCATGAATAGACCGACGTTCACTAATGTTCGGATAAAGACCGCGCACCTCCGCATATTGCTCACGAAATAAGCCAACCTCTTGTAACTGCTCTAAACTAATTAATTGTGCCCGCAAGCCATCATCTACATCGTGATTATTGTAAGCAATCTCATCCGCGAGATTACATAATTGCGCTTCTAACGTTGGCTGCTGTTTTTTGGAAAAACGCTGCGCGACATCACCAAGCTCTTTAGCCTTACCCGGAGAACAATGCTTCAATATGCCCTCACGGGTTTCAAACGTTAAATTTAAACCTTCGAATTCAGCGTATTTTTCTTCTAAGTGATCCACCACTCGCAACGATTGCAAGTTGTGCTCAAACCCCCCATATTCTTTCATGCAGTCATTCAACGCATCTTGACCTGCATGCCCAAACGGCGTATGCCCCAAATCATGCGCCAAGGCAATCGCTTCAGTGAGGTCTTCGTTCAACTCCAAAGCACGCGCAATCGCTCGGCTAATCTGTGCCACCTCAATTGAATGTGTTAACCGCGTGCGAAATAAATCACCTTCATGATTAACGAATACTTGTGTTTTATACTCTAAACGACGAAATGCAGTGGAATGCACAATGCGATCTCTATCGCGCTGAAATTCACTGCGATACCCTGGCTGGCTTTCGACAAATCGCCTTCCCTGGGTATGTTCTGCATGAGCCGCATAAGGTGCTAGTGTTTGCATGAAGATCCTAAGATTATAAAGGGTGGGCCTGCAAATGCTTCTCTAAAGTTTTTTTCAAAATATCTATTGGATAATCATCACAAAGAAAAGCTTGGCCTATTTTTTTTAATAATATAAGTCTTATTACTCCACCAATCGACTTTTTATCCTTTGCCATCAAAGACAAAAACTGACTCACTTTCATTTCACGTGGTGCTTGTACAGGCAATGCGGCATCCTCAAGTAGCTGGAATATTTCATTCACATTTTCAGCATCGATAAAACCTAATTTGCAAGACATTTGCGCCGCAATCAACATCCCTACGGCCACCGCTTCACCGTGTAACCAATTACCGTAACCCATGCCGGTTTCAATAGCGTGGCCAAAGGTGTGCCCATAATTCAATAAAGCTCGACAGCCACTTTCTTTTTCATCCGCCGCAACGATTGCCGCCTTGTCAAGACAAGAACGTTCGATCGCATAAGCCAGCACCTCTGGCTCACGACGCATTAATGCTTGCATATTCAGTTTAAGCCAGGAAAAAAATGCAGCATCTCCGAGCAAACCATATTTGATGACTTCGGCAATACCGGCACTTAACTCCCGAACATCGAGTGTATTTAAAACTTCAGTATCTGCGATAACACATTGCGGCTGGTGAAAGGCGCCAATCATATTTTTTCCCAGAGCATGATTAACACCGGTTTTGCCACCTACCGAGGAATCAACTTGGGACAATAAAGTGGTCGGAATTTGGATAAAGTCTACTCCACGCTGATAGCTTGCAGCAGCATAACCCGTCATATCACCAATAACTCCACCGCCTAAAGCCACTAAGGTGCAGCTGCGATCAAAATTATGGCTCAAGAGTGCATCATAAATCTGATTTAATATGCTTAAATTTTTGTATTGCTCACCATCCGGTAACACAACACTTGCTAATTCAAAACCCGCAAACAGAGTCATGACCTTTGCAAGATATAACGGAGCAACCGTTTCATTGCTGACGATCATGATCTGTTTGCCACGAACATAAGGCCTAATGAGTGACGAGTCTGCCAACAAGTTATGCCCTATAAAAATAGGATAACTGCGCTTTCCCAAATCTACACTTAATGTTTTCATCAATACTTTATAATCACTTCTACTTAGTCTCTAGTATAATATCGACAACACTTTTAACAGACTGTTTATTGGTTGAAACAATGATATCTGCAACTGACCGATAAAGTGGTGCTCGCTGATGGAGTATCTCAGCTAATGTTTTTTGGGGATTGTCCGTTTGTAGCAGTGGCCTGTTACGATCTTTCGACGTTCGATAATACAACTGATCTACATTGGTTTCCAAATAGACGACCATCCCTCGGTGCATTAAATGCTGACGGTTTGCTTCACGCAGTACGGCACCCCCACCGGTAGCCAGAACAATATCACTCAGTTGCGTCAGCTCATCAATAGCCGCACTCTCGCGATCCCGAAAACCCTCTTCGCCTTCCAAATCAAAAATCAGCGAAACTCCAGCCCCGGTCTTTTCCTCAATGACCCGGTCACTATCATAAAAATCGCAAGCCAAAGCTTTAGCAAGCTGCGTCCCAATCGTTGTTTTCCCTGCCCCCATCGGGCCAACCAGGAATATATTACCATTTTTTTTACGGTTTTTTTTTATCATAATTATACTCGAAGGAACTCAGATATGGCCCTACTTCATCTTATAATTGTTTCCACATAAAAGCAGCATTTGCAGGGCAAATATCTGAAAATTGGCCTGATTCTTTAATACTCAATGGCGCCTCATCGCGCTTGACAACACGATAACCTAGACCAAAAAAATAATTCTCAGCCGTATTCGTAAGCAGATATAAACTATGCACACACTCTGATGTCGCATATCTCTCCGCATAACCCACCAACGCTTTCCCTAACTGTGCGTTGCGCTGCTCGGGACACACCGCCAATGATCTTAGTAAGGCAAACGAGGTAAAAATTTCAAGACCCACTACACCTATAAGCCTTGACTTGGATCTCATTCCAAAAAAAAACAAGTCATCGATATCAGTGACAATCAGCCCACAAGATGCTAATAGCTGTTTAAGCCCAGACATGTGCGTCATTCGCTCAATCAGCATGTTATCAGCATTGCCAATCGGCTTTTAGATACTATTTTTTGGGTCTCAATTACTCTCATTTTCTTCCCACCAACTTTAATTTAACCTTATGTTTCTTTGCTTAAATAAGAAAGTAAATGCGCATGTTGCTCCCAATTTTTCCCATCAAAGGCTTCCACTACACATTCTTTAGGCTGGGGTTCGATACATCTCACATTAACATCATAACCATCCTGATTCGATCGAGGAATATAAAACGATTTCACACCGCATATCTTGCAAAACTTATGTTTGGCCTCACCGGTATCAAAGGTATAGGTAGTCAGATTCTCTGCTCCTTGCAGCAGCTTAAATTTTGATTTGGCAACGATCAAATGTAAGTAAGCTGATTTACTGCAAATAGAGCAGTTGCAGTCTTGGCACGTAATAGTTTCTGGAGCCTCTACTTCAAAAACTACCGCCTTGCAGTGGCAACTACCCGTATATATCACCTATTATTCCATTTACTGACAAGTCTATTGTTCGATACCCGTAATATCATTTTCCGCTTTTTAACCCCATAAAACTCATTGAAGACCCTAGGGGTGTTCTCAATTAATTCAACCGCCCCTAGTATATTGCAAATCAACCACGTACCACACCACGTAATGGTGTTTTTTTAAAATCCCGCGACAATCGATACTTGCAAGGATATACTCAAACCGGACAGCTTAAAAATCAGTTACTATAATCCAACTAATAACGGTATAAACATTGAATTAGGACTTATCGAATTAGGGCTTAATACGAGATTTGTTATTTATGCTGTTAACCAACCCTAAACAAGGGGAAAATAGTGGACCATAAAATCACTCTCACCGATTCAAGGACAGGAAAAAGTATTGATTTACCAATAATGCCCGGCTCTCACGGGCCATCCGTGGTTGATATCCATAACTTATACTCCGCACTCGGCTTATTTACGTTTGACCCCGGCTTTCAAGTGACCGCCAGTTGCCGTAGCGCGGTTACATTTATCAATGGCGAAAAAGGTGAGCTATTGTATCGAGGTTATCCGGTAGAGCAATTAGCAGAACATAGCAACTTTATTAGTGTTGCATACTTATTACTGAATGGAGAGCTTCCTAGCACACAAGAGAGTGAAGAATTCACGCATATTATGGGACACCATAATATGATAAAAGAGAGTCTTAAACGTTTTTATGATGGGTTTTATCATGATGCCCACCCGATGGCAATCATGGTAGGCGTCGTAGGTTCTTTGTCCGCGTTTTATCATGACTCAACAGACATCCACAATCTTAAACACCGCGAAATTGCGGCCTATAGAATGATCGCGAAAATGCCGACCATCGCTGCGGCTTGTTATAAACATTGCATTGGAGAACCCTTTGTTTACCCTAAAAACTCCTTAAGCTACGTGGGTAATTTATTGCACATGATGTTCTCCGTGCCTACAGAGGAGTACCAGGTAAACTCCGTTGCCGAGCGCGCCTTAGATCGTATTTTTATTTTACATGCAGATCACGAGCAAAATGCTAGCACATCAACGGTTCGACTCGCGGGCAGCTCACAAGCGAACCCCTTTGCGTGCATTGCTTCAGGCATTGCCGCGTTATGGGGGCCAGCCCATGGCGGGGCAAACGAGGCAGCATTAAACATGCTAGATCAAATAGGTAAAGTCGAAAACATTCCTCACTTTATTGCCAAAGCGAAAGACAAAAACGATCCTTTTCGACTTATGGGCTTTGGTCATCGTGTGTATAAAAACAATGACCCACGCGCCACGATAATTCGCCAAACTTGCCATGAAGTATTGCACGAACTCGGCGGTACTAACAACCCTCTCTTTGAGGTAGCTCTCGCATTAGAAGAAACTGCGCTCAAAGATGAGTATTTTATCGAACGCAAACTCTACCCTAATGTAGACTTTTATTCAGGGCTTATTTACAAAGCAATTGGGATTCCTAACAACATGTTTACGGTGATGTTTGCTATCGCCAGAACCGTTGGTTGGGTTGCCCAGTGGATGGAAATGATCGCCGAACCGGGGCAACGCATAGGTCGACCACGCCAATTATACGTTGGATCTACGCGGCGGGACTATCCTAAAAACTAAGGCTGTATCTGCTGGCCTTCTATGATTGTTGGGGTCACAAATATGAGCAGTTCAAATTTGTCACTGGTATTCGAAGTCGAGCGAAATAAAGCACCGAGCAAGGGGATATCGCCCAAAAAGGGGACTTTTGTTTTGGTAACGCGTTTCCTGTGCTCATAGATACCCCCTAATACTAAAGTTTCGCCGTCATTAACCAATACCTGAGTTTGGATTTGATTGGTATCGATCGCTAATGCACCCCCAGGACTCTGCACATTGCTCACACTGTCTTTATTCACCGAGATATCTAGGATTACGCTGCCATCAGGCGTGATTTGCGGTGTCACTTCCAGCTTCATAACCGCTTTGCGAAAAGAGGTTGATGTAGCACCACTCGAAGTGGCCTCCTGATACGGTATTTGAGTTCCCTGCTCAATAATTGCTTTCTGCCGATTAGTGGTAATAATACGCGGACTCGAAACCACTTCACCGCGTGACTCAGTCTGTAAGGCTTGCAGCTCGAGATCAAGCAAAGTACTCGAAGACAGGAAGCCCAACGAAATACCCGCCGACGTTCCTTGGTTTACGATCGCGGGTAAATTAACATTCAGATTATTTCCAAAATCAGCGGATAATGCGCTCGAATTAACCACTGCCAAACCCGAACCTGCACCACTGGTTAGAAAAGAACGACCACCTTTGGATACTCGACTTCGTATGCCGAGCTTAGCACCCAAGTCTTTGGCAAATGCATCATCTGCTATAACGATGCGCGATTCAATCAAGACCTGGCGCACAGGAATATCTAAGCGTGTAATCAATTTCCGAATCGCGGTTATCCGTTCAGAGGTATCTCGAATCAATAGCGCATTAATACGCTCATCCACGGCAACATGGCCTTTTTCAGAAAACCAATGATTATCCAAGTTTAGAATCGCAGCAAAGTCAGCAGCCTTGGCGTATCGAATGGGTAAAACTTCTGACTGTAATAAAGCGAGATC
Organism: uncultured Ectothiorhodospiraceae bacterium; assembly: GCA_964636675.1. GTDB lineage: Bacteria > Pseudomonadota > Gammaproteobacteria > S012-40 > S012-40 > JALUUH01. Next base: position 10,546 of record CAZWUO010000054.1, on the reverse strand, counting down.
TAAAACACGCTTTTGCGATTCAAGCTGCTGCTTTTCTCGCGCTCGCATTTCCTCCACGCTGGCAATTAAGATCACCTCTCCGCGCCGCTGCATCGCCAGACCTTTTGCAACCAGGATAATATCCAAGGCCTGATCCCAGGGAATATTTTTTAAATGCAACGTAATGCTCCCGGTCACAGAGTCGCTCGCGATGAGATTCAAATTCGAAAAATCTGCGAGCAACTGCAGCACTGATCGAACTTCTATTGCTTGAAAGTTTAGGGAAAGACGCTCTCCATAAAACTTTTTTTCATTACCTGTTTCAGCATCTGAAACAGACGATAATGCAGGCATCACCGTCATTGTGATAATAATGAGCACACACAGCATTGGTATTTTTTTTCTTGTTATTATTGTCATTTTTATTCCCTAAAACCACAAGAGAAGCGATTTTAAAAGTACTGTATAACCATATTATTTAATGAGGATAATTTCATTTTTTTGCTTAAACCAACGACCTGTTTCATCGCTTACTGTTTCCTCGAGCAATATTTTGTCTTCATTAATAGCCACCACTAAACCCTGATGTTTGCCCATATAACTGCCTTTACGCACACTTAATACGCGAGCATCTGGAATTCGCACCAAGGCCCAAGTATGCCCTCGCTTTTCAAGCATACCCACCATGCGTATGCTACTCAGCGCATATTTTTCCAACAACTCTTTATTTCGTGAACCCTTTACATGGATATCTCTCTGATCATTTATCTGCAGTTCATCAGCATTCGATGTAGTCTCTATCGACTTAAAAGGATCACGCCTGTTTTTTGCATCGTACTCCTCATCTTGTGGATTCCGGATGACCATAGACGGTGGTTTTATGTTTGCAATACTTGCATTATTGGTATTGGTATTAATAAAACTTTCTAAATCATCAAAATCGTGAGCGCCACAAGAAACTAATAACAATGACAACACGGCTAAAAACCACCAGATACTCATTATTTTATATTTCGTGGTCTGCATAAGCCGTTAACTCGGTGTCTAAAGTATCAAGATAACGATAGGTTTTTACCGTTCCTTCCATAACCAACTCTATTTTTGTCGAATGTTTTATTGACCTTAATGAAAAATCATCAAAGCTTACAATGCGTGACATGCTAGCCACATAGCTAACAAACTGACCGACTTCGTGATATTTCCCTTGCACTTTTAATTGAATGGGTAACTCGGCGTAGAACTTCAGCGGTCTTTCTGGTTGTGGATTAAAATATTCAAATTGCAATCCACTCTTTATTCCGATCTGGCTCATCTCAGATAGAAAACCTGCAATTCCGGTGTCACTGGGTAATTGGTTCCTTATCGCGCGCAATCTTGTTTGCATTTTTTTCGCCCGCTGCTGATAAATATCAACACTGGAAGCCAAGGTCTTCTGCGTTATAAAAATTTGTTTAAGTTCAGACTCTTTGTGCTTCTCCTGGCGTAGCATTTCGAGCTGCGGCGCAATCATCAATACATAAAAAAAGCCCAATAAAAAAAGACAAATTGCTGCCACGGCAATAACTTTAGCAACAATAGGCCAACGATCTATGTTTTCAAAATCCAGTTCAATATTTTTCATATGCATCATTTATCCCTCGCCACTTCTCGCAATTGTGATTTCAACGAGAACCAGGTCAACCCCGGGTAATCCATTGAGTTCGCATTCAATGCGAGCAACTCAGTATTTTGGAGCAATAATGATTCATCGAGATACTGAATAAATATTGAAACGCAAGCACTTGCGCCTGAAACGCCTTCCAAGAATATAAATTCTTCGCGCTTACTCAGCGACAATAATACGCAGTCATCCGGTATCGCGATGCTTAGTAATTTAAAAAGATGTGGCATCGTAGAACGATTGACTTGCAATTGCTGAACAGCTTCCAAACGATTCAACCAATGAATATCCTGTAACTCAAGACGTTTGACTTGGCTGATCTTATGCTCTAGCTCGCTAATCTCGTTGGTTAAAAACTGATTCCGTTGCTGCTGATAAACAATTAAATGACCGAGCTGAAAATATCCTAATATGACTAAAAAAATCGATCCCAATAGCCCGCTTGCAAGATAATAAAAAAATTGCTTTTTGCGCATTTCTCGCTGCTCTTCGCGCCACGGAAGTAAATTAATGTTAGCCATTAAAATCCAACTCCCTTAATGCTAAGCCACTTGCTAACAACAAAGTAGATGCCTCAGCGGAGAGCAATTCCGTATCCACCGATGATGCAAGAGCCATTGTCGAAAATGGATTAGCAATACAAGTTGTTATACCTATTTGCTGTTGAATCAAAACATCAATCTCATGTATCGTGCTACAGCCACCTATCAGTACCAATTGATCAATCATATTGCAGGAATGACTGGCGAAGAACAGCTGTAAGGCCTGTGTAACTTGGGTTACCAACTTGCGCTTAAATGGGGCAAACACTTCTGAGCGATAGCTCATCGGCAAGCCCCCTTGGCGTTTTGCAAACTCGGCGTCGTCAAAACTCAGTCCAAAATGGGCTTGAATTCCTTCAGTTAACTGGCGTCCACCAAAAACCTGTTCTCGTGTATACACAAGCTTCATATCATGGAATACGCTCAAAGTTGTCATCGTGGCCCCGGCATCCAGCACTGCAATCCATTTTCCAAAACCCGCGTCAGGTAATTGACTGGCAATGAGTCCCAGCGCTTTTTCGAGTGCGTTAGCTACAATGTCTACGGTAGAGCACATCAACCCCCCGGCTGCAACAGCGGAAACATGTGCATCAACATCATCCCTTCTACTCGCAACAAGCAATACGTCTACGAGATCCGAATTCTCAGCATTCAAGCCCTGAACGGAAAAATCCAATGCAATATCTTCTAACGGAAACGCGATAAATTGATCTGCTTCAAGCAGAATCTGGCTTTCTATTTCGTCTTCAGATAAGGCCGCAGGCAGCGTTATTGTCTTGCGCACAACCAATGAATCGGCCAACGCTACAGCGGCATGACTAAGCGTGCTAGCGGAATGTAATACGGCTTGCTGTATGGCTTCACCGACAAGGCGATGATTGATGACGCTTCTTTTTACCATTGAATGCTCAGGCAATGGCGCCACAGCATAGGATTCCAATCGAAGCAAATGATTATTCATTGAAAACTCAAGCAATTTCACAGCGGACGAACCAATATCCAAACCTAATATTGATGGCGTTTTGCGTGCAAACAAGCGCTTTATCCTCACCAACTCTTACCTTTTATGAGGCTGCGTGAAATAAGGCCGTGAGAACATGAATCCAATGAAACATTCGGCCCTAAAAATGCAGCTCTTCTTTTTATAAAACCCGATTACTTAGCGAAGTAACTGGATCCTAGCCTTCACAGCTACGCGACAACGACGGCCTAGTAACATGAAGCATCATGTAGGACAATAGCTTTTGTTCATTAACAACAAATTAACACTGAACAAGTATCAACCAACAAAAAGACGGAGTTTCATCCACCGTGAAAAACACACAAAATAAAGATTTGCCCAAGCACACCGATCCAGCCCCGCTCTTTTCCGACAAATAAAACAAAGACTTTAGATTCATAAAACTTATAATAATTGGTATGTTATAGTTTTTAGAGAATAGGATTTCCCCCCCTCGTATGAATTCACTTATAAAAAAAATGCTCAGATGGCTGTTAATCAGCATTGTCAGCGCCACCGCATTTGGCTTTGTCAGCGTAATGGGTTTATACCTTTATGTTTCGCCGAATTTACCTTCAATAGAAAGCCTAAAAGACATCAAATTTCAGGTTCCTTTGCGCATATACTCGCAAGATGGCCTGCTCTTAGGTGAGTTTGGCGAAAAACGCCGAACCCCCCTGGAATACCAAGATATTCCTAATCATTTGATACACGCGATACTTGGCGCCGAAGACGACCGCTTTTTTGAACACCCTGGCGTAGATTATCAAGGCATACTAAGAGCAGTTGGCCTATTTGTAACCACCGGACGAAAAGTTCAGGGCGGCAGCACCATTACGATGCAAGTTGCTCGCAATTTTTTTCTCAGCCGAGAAAAAACCTTTTTGCGAAAATTTAGTGAAATTCTGCTTGCACTAAAAATTGAGCGCGAATTAAATAAAGAAGATATTCTCACACTCTACTTGAACAAAATTTATTTTGGCAAACGCGCTTACGGCGTTGGAGCAGCGGCGAAAACATATTTTGGCCGTGATATAAACAACTTAACCATTGCTGAGCTTGCAATGATTGCAGGGCTTCCCAAGGCACCTTCCACATTCAACCCCATCGTAAATCCTGATCGTGCCATGTTACGCCGAAACTATGTGCTGCGACGAATGCATGATTTGAGTTTTATTGACAGCAAAGCTTTATTGGAACAACAAGCCAGCCCAAACACCGCTAAGCTGCATCAACTGGGAATTGAACTTGAAGCGCCAGATGTCGCAGAAATGGTACGAAGCGAAATGATAGAACGTTATGGCAGCGACGCTTACACCGAAGGCTATAAAGTTTATACCACGGTCAAAAGTCATTTACAGCGTCAAGCAAATAAGGCCTTGCGCGACGGTTTGTTAGATTATGAAACTCGACATGGTTATCGCGGCCCTCTAGAAACCCTCGACTTACTTGAGTACTCAGAACCCGATGACTGGGAAAAGAAACTTGCGAAACTAAAACGTATCCCGCAAACCGAAAGAGGCATTGTTATCAACATCAATCGGCAAGACGCATTCGTTTATCTGCAAGGCAACCGAGTCATTAAACTCTGCTGGCAAGGAATGAAATGGGCTAGCCCTTATCGCGACGGAAATCATGTTGGCCGCGCACCTAAAACCACTGCCGACATCATGCACCCAGGCGATCTAATACTGGTTAGAAAAATATCAAACAAACAATGGGCGCTCGCGCAAGAACCTGCGGCAGAAGGTGCCCTCGTTTCGCTCGATAGCCACAATGGCGCAATTTTAAGTATTGTAGGTGGATATAATTTTTATCGCAGTAACTTTAACCGTGCGGCCCAAGCAAAACGTCAACCAGGATCGAATTTCAAACCCTTTATTTATTCGTCTGCATTAGAAAAAGGCTTCACTGCCGCAAGCCTCATTAATGATGCTCCTGTGGTTTTTGATGATCCTGGACTAGAAGACGAATGGAGACCTGAAAACTATAGTGGAAAATTTTTTGGCCCTACGCGCCTACGCGAAGCACTGGTCAAGTCCCGTAACCTGGTCTCAATCCGAATTTTACGCTCAGTCGGCATTAATTACGCTACCAATTATGTATCAAACTTTGGCTTTGACTCGAGTCAATTACCCAAAGATTTGTCGCTCGCATTGGGAAGCGCAGCAGTAACGCCATTATCAATAGCCCGCGGGTATTCTGTTTTTTCAAACGGTGGTTTTTTGATCGACCCCTATTTAATTGATCGCATCGAGGGCGCTGATAATGAAGTAATCTATCAAGCAACACCACTAACGGTTTGCAATGAATGCGACATATCAAATGCCAGTGACCCTGGCCTAACCTCTATGCAAGAAGAACCGTTTGATTTTCACGCCAGAACCTTTAATGACACCATTATTAACCCTGCACGTAGAGTCATTTCTCCGCAAAATGTGTATATTCTTACAACTATAATGCAAGACATCATTCAACGCGGCACGGGGCGCCGCGCACTGGTATTAAAACGCAGTGACTTAGCAGGCAAAACCGGCACCACAAATGACCAAAGAGACGCCTGGTTTTCAGGTTTTAATAGCGATATAGTGACCACAACCTGGGTTGGTTTTGACAACCCTAGTTCATTAGGTGATTTTGAATCGGGTGCCAAAGCAGCCCTCCCTATCTGGATTAGTTTTATGCGCGAGGCTTTACGCGACTCTCCAGAGAAATCTTTGCAGCTTCCTCCTGGCGTGGTCAGTGTCAAAATAGACCCAGAGACCGGCCTGCTCGCGGGCTCTGATTTTCCAAATGCGATTTTTGAAACATTTAGAACACAGCATGCTCCCAAACAAACGGCAGAAATCAAACCTACTGAGGCCACTGGAAAGACATCGACACAAGCTACCAGCATCCCGGAACAACTTTTTTAAGTTATAGAAATATATGTCACGAAAAACCAACTGGGGACAAGAGACAAAAAAAAGACTCGCCCTGGAGTCTGCAAAATTAATAGCCATTGAAGGCATTTCTAATTATCAACAAGCTAAAAAAAAGGCCGCTGAACGTTTAGGTCTTCCGCAAACACACGACCTACCCAGCAACGCAGAAGTGGAAAAAGAGTTACGAGCCTACCAAAATTTATTTCAACAAAACACCCAAGCTTCAGCACTCCATGCTCTACGCCTCATCGCTTTAGAGGCTATGCTTTTTTTTCAACAATTCAAACCCAGAATATTTGGCCCAGTACTCGATGGAATAGCAAGTGAACATTCCTCTATTCAGTTACATGCTTTTGCCGAAACCGCTGAAGAGTTCAATATTTTTTTGCTAGAACAGCATATTCCTTTTGAGACTTTCGAACAGCGCTACACCTTTGGACACCAAGAACCCGAAATATTCCCCGGATTTCGCTTCGTCGTCAAAGAAACCCCGATCGAGCTCATTATTTTTCCGTGGATAAGATTAAAACAATCACCCTCGATTATTTCAAACAGAAGTAGAGACACCATTCGACGTGCCAGCATGAAAGAATTGCAAGAACTTATTGCTATTGTTCCGAAAGATAGCAAATAAGCCCGTGCAATTTCACATAACGCTACACTCTCCAAATATTCTTTTACGAAACTATCAACTGGTAATAGAGATTCAACTAAAATGAATACTCAATTACTTAGCCAATCTGAACGAATTATATAGGCTGAAGAGTTGTGAGACAGTGGTAAGTATTATGCAAAGAGGAAACACGCAGGACATTCAAAGTTTGCACCGTATTCGCAGTCAAGTCGTTGCTGCAAGAAGAACGGCACAAGCGAATCAAATACAGGGAGGATCATATATGCCCCACCTTTTTGTTTTGACTCCATTATTATTTGACAGTATAAATTTACGGCATCACTCATGTAGTCAATTTTAACATTTATAGAAATTATCGTGCTCAAAAAATCGTAAAAAAGGATACTAGGTATACACTTATAGATGCTACTAATTTTTTAGTTCCATCATTTCTTTCAACTTAGCTAAGCCTTTAGTTGCACGAATACTTAGGTCTTCTCTTAACGCGATAATAATATCACTGGCTTCCGTTAACTCTGGGTTACGACTATGATATTGTAAATCCACCGCACATCTTTTGTCTTCATCAATAGATAATGTAATTGTCATCTGAGGTAATATCCCAGCCAAATTACCTTTTGTTAAGAACAAGTGGTTCATCTCACACTGGTCAACTTCAATCACTAACTCAACGTCACCATTAGGCAGTGATAGTGTTTCCACATATTTTTTTCCCACTATACCGTGATCTAAGTTATTTGCCGACTTTATGTCAACCACACCAGGAAACCAATGTTTGTAGTTTTCCATATTTGAAACATATTTAAAGACAATATCAGTCGACGCAACAATGGCGATAGAGGTTTTAGCAAGTTCGATCATATCTATTCCTATTTGATTATTTAGTTGGGTTATTTTCAATAACCACTAAAGATACTATAGAGCATCAGTAGCTTAATATAAACTGATGCTTAGTTAACGCTTGCATAACTTATTGGAATCTACTATTCATATATAATAATCAGTTAATCATGTAATAGGGATGGAGAATGTCTAAATTTACACACTATCGTGTTTTTGTAGCAATTGTCGAAACAGGAAGTATCATTCAAGCATCGTTGAGATTAAACTATTCAGCTCCTGCTGTGAGTAAGCAGTTAACAAATCTTGAACACAGCTTGCAGGTGCAGCTTTTTCATCGCTCTCATAAGAAGCTCGAAATTACAGAAGCAGGCAAACTATTCTATCCAAAGTGTAAAAACATTCTATCGTCTATCTACCAAGCTGAAGATGGACTACTTGCAGAACACGATGCTATTAGCGGGAAAATTTCTGTAACACTATCCAAAGCCTTATGTCGCTCCAATATATTTGAGGTGTTGGCTGATTTCACTGCTAAATATCCTCAAATTCAGTTTGATATTCGTTTCAGCGATCAGCTTGAAGATTTGCATGATGAAAATATAGACTTTGCCTTTCGTTTAGGAAAATTACAGGATAGTAACCATATAATCGCTATCCCACTTATCGAGACGCAACTGGTGGCGTGTGCCACACCAAGTTATATTAAGCAACATGGCATACCAGAAAAATTTTCCGATTTAGGCAGTACCAAGCTTATTTTGATGTCACCGCTTTACCGTTCGGAAGAATTAAAAAAATTTTTTAATAAGGAAAAAATTTATCCCAATAGTGAAACTATACATACATGTGATGATATTGAAGGAGTCTATCAAGCAGTGTGTGCCGGTCTGGGTATTGGCATGTTACTCGATATTTCCACACTGAAAGAGATTCAAAATGGCACATTTGTCACAATATTACCAAAGCGAAATTTCCCACGCAAACGCTTATATTTGCTTTACAAAAAAAGCCAATGGAAAACTCAAAAAAAACTGGCATTTAAAGCTCATATACAATCATCATTTTCTGCCGCTATTTAATCAGTTGCTTTCTTGCGGTTGACATCAAATTGGAGAAATTTGTTAAAGCGAGTTCGCGGTTTTTTCCATTGACTCCATAGTAGACACCTTAAAGCACAGAAACACACAGGCACCAAAAATGGAGGAGCTTCCTTGGATGCTCACGTTGAACTTGGTTTTTACAGCCTTACGTTGCAAAAACACGCAACCGAGACAATATTTTATTGCAGATAGCGGTAAGTTCTTTTTGCTCCTTTTTTGTTAGTCTAATTCTACACTCCATGTTGTCGAAAATATGTGATGTTTTATTTTTTAGGGATTTTCCTAGTTTCGTAAGTTCGATTACCTTAGCTCTTTCGTCTTTCGCTGATTTATTGCGCCGAATGAATTCTTTTCTTTCTAGTCTCATTAAAATTGGAGTTAACGTACCTGCATCAAGGTATGTTTGTTCGCTTAGCTCCTTAATATGAACAGAATCCTTGTTCCAAAGGCTCATCATCACTAAAAATTGAGGGTACGTTAGTTCAAATTCGTCTAGCTGAGGCCGGTATCTACGGATCATTGCATTAGAGGTTGAATATAATGAAAAACAAACCATTTCTGAAAAATTAAATTCTTTAGTAGGCATGTGTAGTTTGGAATCGTTGAATATGGAAATGTATTATGTGCGCAAAATAATTGACAGTCCAGGGCTTTTTCGGCATTATTAATTTGCGCGCAAATTAATAATATTTTTGTCAATGCATAATGTAGGAGTCATGAGCGATGGATAGAGAATTGAACTTTAATGGTGTAACGTCAACCAATTGGAAGAGCGTACCTGAAAAGGAGATTGCAACCGGAATATTTGAACGTACTCTCTGGGAAGGAAAAAATGGAAAAAGGGCTGTTATTTTCGAATTTAAGGCTGGCTCTAAATATCCGGGAATTGATTTTCATCAGTCGGGGCCAGAGCAAATATATGTTATCTCGGGGGTATTCAATGATGGAAAGGAGGATCATAATGAAGGCAGCTTTATCAATAACCCAATAGGCTCAGCACATATTCCACAAACCAAATCAGGGTGCGTAGTTTTGGTTACGTTTCCAGAGGGGTAAAACATACCCCCTCCCCCGAGATAAAAAGTTCATGCGAGCGGTATCAAAATCAGGGGGAAGGATTTTATCGAAGAGCGAGAGCCAGCATATGAGACAATCGCAGAACTTCCCAGAACATGACCGAAATTCGCAAAAATCTGTCGTCAGTTTTTGCTGAGAAAATTTCTTTTTTCAGTCGTCTAGCAGATAAATTAAAATTCTATTTTTGTATTGGCCATCATGTATAACAGCAGAAAACCAAATTATTGGAAAAGCCACACATAATCCTAGATTCCGCAGTTGACTGCTCACATTAGAGGGTAACTTTCTGTTGTGTATGTTGGCCGAGGTTTTCACCGATAGGGTGAGTCTCGCTACAAGCTGAATAGCATTATTTGCGACACGAAGTTGCATAAATATATGTTGTAGTATGTAAAAAAATCATGATGAAAATCTCAGTGTTGGCCATCCGCTTACCCACAACGTTCAGGCTGTAGAAAAACTCAATATCCATTACGGATACTGACAGCACGTTGTCAGTGCCACTGGGTTACGATAGAAGATATTTTTCTTGAATAGGAAGTGAATATGTCTGGTAACGTAAAAATTTATGAGTTTCTCGAAGATATCTAATTTCAATCTCCAGAGAAATTTGAAATAATACTGGAAGGTAAGGGTAAAAAAAGAAGGCATATTAAAATCAGACGAATCGAAGACATTCAAGAAAAGAAAGTTAAAAATTTCATTGCCAGCGCAATGCACATGGATGAGGTGTAATATACCCGTGGCGTTATAGATTTAGGCCTTATTACACGCCCTATTCCTTCCA
>CAZWUO010000053.1:0-18962 GCA_964636675.1 uncultured Ectothiorhodospiraceae bacterium | reverse complement strand
ACAATTGTCTGAGTGCATAGATAAAATACGTTTGGCGGGTAGAGACCAAGGTTTTTCCGGGCGTGATATTATGCATGTAGAGAAATCTTTTGATTGGCGGGGTTTGTTGCAAGCTGCCAATGAATTGTCTTTGTTTGCGGAAAAGAAAATTATTGAATTGCGTTTGACTTCGCCGAAGCTGGGTGATGCTGGGTCAAAAGCCTTGTTAAATTATATATCGACACCATCAAGCGATAACTTGTTGTTACTCAGCGCGCCGAAGCTTGACCAGGCAACGCAAAAAACCAAATGGTTTAAAACGCTGGAAAAAGCAGGTGTCAGTGTTCAGGTATGGCCGCTTGCCGAGAACCAGCTCCAGGGATGGGTCGCTAATAGGGTACGCCGAAAAGGTTTGAGTATTACGCCTGATGCGGCGCATTTGTTAGCGGAAAGAGCAGAAGGGAATTTGTTATCTGCGGCTCAGGAGATCGAAAAACTGGTGCTGACGACACAAGGTGTGATTGATCTAGACGTCGTAATGGATCAAGTGACCGATAGCGCTAAGTTCGATGTGTTTGCCTTAGTCGATGCTGCATTGGCAGGAAAATCAGAACGGGTTGTGCGTATACTTGCTAATTTACAATCATCCGGTGTCGAGCCAACGTTGATTGCCTGGGGTTTGGTGCGCGAAATACGCGTTTTGACTCAGCTAGCAATAGGCCAAGCCCAGGGAAAAAACCTTGCAGATTTAATGCAAGCACAGCGGATTTGGAAAACCAAGATACCCATAATGAAACAGGCGGTGAATAAGTTGAATGCTTTTCAATGGCAGGGCTTGCTGCAAAGAGCAGCCAAATTAGATAAGCTAAATAAGGGATTGTTAAAAGGTAGCTCGTGGGATGAGTTATTGAAATTAAGTCTTGCTATGAGTGGAACCCATTTATTGAGAGAAAAATGATGACTGATATTAAAAACTACATGATGGATATAGGCCAGCGTGCGCGCACAGCTGCTCGTGAATTATCCCGCGCGAACACAGCGAAAAAAAATGCCGCTTTAATTGCGATAGCAAATGCGATGGCTGCTAATGAACAAAATATTCTTGCTGCTAATCAGCAAGATATGCAAGCGGGCGAGGCAAAAGGTCTAGATGCTGCGCTGTTGGATAGGCTTGAGTTAACCCCGGAACGCATTGCAGGTATGGTGGAAGGAGTACGCCAAGTGGCGGCATTAGCCGATCCGGTAGGGGAAATTTCCGATCTGAATTATCAGCCATCCGGCATCCAAGTTGGAAAAATGCGCGTGCCTCTCGGGGTTATTGGCATCATCTATGAGTCACGACCCAATGTCACCGTTGATGCTGCTGCGCTTTGTTTGAAATCGGGCAATGCCGCAATACTACGTGGTGGCTCGGAGGCGATTCGTTCTAATCAAGCCATTGCTGTGTGCATAAAACAAGGATTGCACGCAGCGAACTTGTCTGCGGATGTTGTGCAAGTCCTGGAATTGACCGATCGGGCTGCGGTGGGCGAGTTAGTGAAAATGCAGACCTTCGTTGATGTCATTATTCCACGTGGCGGCAAAGGTTTAATCGAACGGATTAGCGCAGAGGCTCGGGTGCCTGTCATCAAACATTTACACGGCGTTTGTCATGTTTACATCGATGATAAAGCAGATCTGAAAAAAGCAATCGCCATTGCGTTTAATGCAAAAACACAGCGTTATGGTACGTGTAATACAATGGAAACCTTGCTGGTTGCTGAAGGAATAGCACGTGAAGTTTTGCCACCATTAGCGAGCATGTATCAAGCAAAAGGCGTCGAGCTACGCGGTTGTAAAACAAGCTGTGAGATTTTGGATTTTGCCATCGCGGCAACAGATGCTGACTGGGACGAAGAATATCTTGCGCCCATCCTCTCAATTAAAGTGGTGGCGAATGTCAATGCGGCCATAGATCATATACACGCACATGGTTCCTTGCATACTGAATCTATCGTGACGGAAGATTATACACGCGCCCGTCAGTTTCTCACGGAGGTGGATTCGAGTTCGGTGATGGTAAATACTTCAACGCGATTTGCAGATGGTTTTGAATATGGTTTAGGTGCTGAAATTGGAATTAGTACGGATAAATTTCATGTTCGTGGCCCAGTGGGTTTAGCCGGTTTAACTTCGCAGAAGTTTATTGTGTTAGGTGATGGGCATATCCGCGAGTAGCGAGCTAAGAGATCAGTAAATGAAAGCGATAGGTATACTCGGGGGTACTTTTGATCCTATTCATTTTGGACATTTGCGGATCGCGTTCGAGGTACGGCAAGCACTCGGTTTGGAGAAAGTAAAATTTTTGCCGTGCGCTAACCCACCGCATCGTAGTTTGGCTATTGAGTCATTCGCAAAGCGCGTTGCTATGCTTGAGTTGGCGCTTGCAGATGAGCCTACTTTTTCGATTGATGATCGAGAGTATACTCGGCTAGGCCCTTCCTATACTTTTGATACCTTGCACGAAATACGCAGTGAGCTAGGGCAAAATGTTTCTCTTTGTTTGCTTGTCGGTTCTGATGCTTTTGCAGATTTTGATCGTTGGTATCGGTGGCAGGAAATATTGGATCTTGCCAATATCGTGATTGCCCAGCGACCAGGAAAAGTATTGTGGTCACAGAGTCGTATGGGTGAGATCGTGCAAAAATATATTACTCAAAATGGTGCAGATATTAGGCAATGTTCTGCGGGAAAAATATTTTCGGTTGCAGTAACACAATTAGATATTTCCGCAACCCTGATTCGCAAGTTGATTGCGCAAGGAGAGGCGCCAAAGTATTTATTACCAGATTCTGTGTGGCAAAAAATTTTAAACGATAGATTATACTCGGCAAGGCCAAAAGATCGTGTGTTTGGCGGCATTGAGTATTCAGGGTAAATAAAAATATGCAAATTAATGAGTTAAAAAATATTGTTTTAAAAAGTCTCGATGATATGAAGGCGGAAGATATAGTATGTCTTGATGTAACGGGCTTAAGTAATGTAACTGACTATATGATTATCGCAACAGGAACCTCTAATCGCCAAGTAAAAAGTCTGGCGTCTGCATTGGTCATGAACGTAAAGGCAGCTGGCGTCGAACCGTTAGGGATTGAAGGCAATGATGTGGGTGAATGGGTATTGATAGATTTGGGTGACGTGATCGCACACGTTATGCAGCAAAAAATCAGAGATTTTTATCAATTAGAACAGCTTTGGAATACCCCCGAACCTGGCGAAGGCAATAATCGAGATGCGCTCTCTAAGCATCTTGGGGTACGGGGATAATTGTGCAATGCGCATCCATTTAATGGCGGTTGGTACACGCATGCCTAAGTGGGTGCAACAAGGTTATGATGAATATGCAAAACGATTACCTAAGGAGTGCTCACTGGTTCTGCATGAGATAGAACCTGCAAAACGTAGCAAAACTAAGGATATTGCTAAGCTAAAACAAGAGGAAGCAAAGCGCATTACATTGGCGCTGCCAAAAAGATCTAAAATAATTGCGTTGGATGTGAGAGCAAAGGCTTGGTCTACAGAGGACTTGTCAAATGGCCTTAGGAGCTGGATGTCCGATGGAATGGATGTATCTCTGCTGATTGGTGGTCCCGATGGTTTGGCTAACGAGATCATGCAAGATGCGCATTGTCAGATTTCATTATCGCGGATGACTTTGCCTCATCCCATCGTTCGAGTTGTATTAGCAGAGCAAATTTATCGATCATGGACGATGCTTAATAAACATCCTTATCACCGAGGCTAACACACTAACATCTCTGTAATTTTTAAAAATCTCAAGATGAGTCGACACATTGGGTGCCCGTCGTAGGGCGTGATATAATTTATGAGCCGAAGGTTTTTGGGTATGTGCGTTGGTTCTTTGGCGGTTGTTCTCCGACAGCCTCCTTGTGTGAGCACTTATTAGTGCAAAGCTAAGTGTTAAGTGTGATGTTCTTCGGGTAGCAGATGAAGCCATCGCGGATAAATCTGTCATTGGTGAATTACTACCCCCTCCACGATGGAGTACGATTCGGTGCCATATGATTTATTTTTAGCTTCGACTTCTCCTCGACGAAAAGTGTTGCTTACTCAACTTGGCGTGGAGTTTGGCGTTATCGATGTCAACATCAATGAAAATCATCTATTAAATGAGCCTCCTGAAAAATACGTTGAACGGTTAGCCCTAGATAAAGCAAATGAAGGACTAGTAAAGGCCAGTCAATACTCTAAAGCGCCCGTTGTCGTTGGTGCCGATACCATTGTTGTGGCAGATCAAGATATTTTGGGTAAGCCCGAAAGTCAGACACATGCGGTGGCAATGTTAAGGAAATTATCAGGGCGGTCGCATGTGGTATTAACCAGTGTTGCGCTTGTATCCAAGAGCAAACAAAGTGTTCGAGTGAGCGAAAGTGTGGTGAGTATGTGTCACATAACGTCGCGCGAAGCTGCAGCGTATTGGGCGACGGGTGAGCCCGTGGATAAAGCCGGAGGTTATGCTATACAAGGTTTGGCCTCGGTATATATTTCATACTTATCAGGTAGTTACAGCGGGGTAATGGGTTTGCCATTGTTTGAAACTAATGAATTACTAAGCCAGTATTCTATCAAGGGGTTTTAAGTCGATATTTAGCCACCTCAATTTTTTGTTGAGGAATTATCAAAAATGGATGAAGTATTAGGAAAATACCTATGAGCGAAGAAATCCTTGTCAATGTTACTCCGCACGAGACTCGAGTTGCAGTCATTGAAAATGGCGTATTGCAGGAAGTTGTCATAGAAAGAACGCGAAAACGTGGAATTGTTAGTAACGTATATAAAGGCAAAATTTGCCGCGTATTACCTGGGATGCAAGCTGCTTTTGTCGAAATTGGTTTAGCGCGCGCTGCGTTTCTGCATGCTTCTAACTTTGTGGGTAGAGAAGAAGAGGGAGAGTTGCTCGCGGAAAAACCTGAAATTCCTGCAATAGCTAATCTGGTCAAAGAAGGCCAAGATATTCTGGTGCAAGTGATTAAAGATCCTCTTGGTAGTAAAGGGGCGAGACTGACAACACATATTACGATTCCAGCACGGTTCTTGGTGTATATGCCAGAAACCGTACATATTGGAGTCTCTCAGCGTATTGAAGATGAAGATGAACGCGAACGTTTAAAGAAACTCGTCGAAGATTTGTCTACGGAGGATATGCCGGGCGGTTTTATTGTTAGAACTGCTGCCGAAGGAGTGTCTGAAAATGAAATTCGTGCAGACATGAAATACCTCAGTAAGTTATGGCATTCGATCTGTGAGAAAAAACTTGCCGCAACCTCAGGTAGCATTATCCACGAAGACCTGCCCTTAGCGATGCGTGCTTTACGCGACATAGTAAGCACTGAAGTTGAGAAAATTCGCATAGATTCGAAAGAGCATTTCGCAAAAGTAAGCAAGTTCGTCGCTAAATTTATTCCCGAATTACTTCCTGGTTTAGAATTGTATTCTGGGCCGCGTCCGATTTTTGATTTGTATTCAGTGGAAGATGAAATCCAAAAAGCTTTACAGCCCAAGGTTCAATTAAAGTCGGGAGGATATTTAATCATCGATCAAACTGAGGCAATGACGACTATAGATGTGAATACGGGGGCTTTTGTTGGGCATCGTAACTTAGAAGAAACTATTTTTAAGACCAATTTAGAAGCAACAAATGCCATTGCTCGTCAGCTACGACTACGCAATTTAGGTGGAATGGTCATAGTTGATTTTATCGATATGCTTGAAGAAGAACACAAAGTACAAGTTTTACGTTTGCTTGAACGTGCGATGGAAAAAGATCATTCAAAAACCACGATTAGTGATATATCTGCCTTAGGACTCGTGCAAATGACCCGTAAACGAACCCGAGAGAGTCTGGAAAGGATATTGTGTGAACCCTGTTCGGTTTGTTCTGGTCGTGGAACGGTTAAGACTGCAGAAACTGTAGTGTATGAAATTTTTAGAGAACTGATGCGTGAGGCAAGGCAATTTGATGCACAAACATTTATGGTTTTAGCATCTCCAAATGTGGTTGATATTATGCTTGATGAAGAATCGACAAGCGTGGCAGAACTCGAAGAGTTTATTGGTAAGCCAATTAAGTTTCAAATTGAGCAACAATATACCCAAGAGCTGTTTGATGTCGTATTAATGTAATGGTTTACGTTATTAAGCTTATTTAATATTTTTTGTGAAAAATAAATTTAAAAAATTTCTCAGATATGTTTGGTATTCGACTTGGTATATGGCCGTCACCTTCTTGGTTACCGCGGCAGTTATATTGAGCATTGCCCGCATTGTTCTGCCTTCTGCTGGCGATTATAAATCCGATATTGAAAAATGGGTTAGCGATGTTATTGGTCAGGAAATAAAAATTGATCGGCTTGATGCTGATTGGCATGGCATCGAACCACAACTAGTATTTAGTCAGGTAGAGTTTTTTTCTGCCGACAATCGTCAAGCTGGCGTGCAATTTGAGCGTGCGCGCATTGGGCTTGATATTTGGCAATCAATACTTCAAGGTGCTGTGGTGCCGGGTGCCTTAGTTGTTGATGGTGCGAGACTCGTCGTGCAGCGAGGCAAAGACGGAAGTATCTCCTTGCAAGGTTTGGGTTTAGCCAAGCAGGATTCTGGCGCAGAACAGGGGCAGTTTTTTGCCAACTGGATTTTAGATCAACGTATTTTAAAACTTGAACGCTGTGAATTAACTTGGGTTGATAATAAACGAGATACAAAATGGAAATTTGAAAATGTTAATTTAGAATTGCGCAACTCTGGTCAACGTCATCAAATCGATGGGTCTATTCATCTTCCTGACACCTTAGGCACTCAGTTAGTTTTATTTTTAGATATACGCGGCAACTTTTTTTCAGGTAAAAACTGGTCGGGTAATATATTTTTAAATGGTGCAAATTTATCCCTAAAAAACTGGATTTCAGCATACTTACCTAAAGACATATCCATTGGCGGAGGCAAGGCAAGTTTTTCGATATGGACACGCTGGCAGCAAGCTGAGATGGAGGAAGCAAGAGGAGAATTTAACATAACGAAGCTTGACTTACAGTCCCGAAGAAGTGCGAGCGCCGTAAAATTAGATTCCATTTTAGGCGACTTCTTGATGGAGAATCGTCATCAAGAAATTCGGGTAACTCTGGATCACCTCATCCCTGTGTTGAATAGTAAACCTTGGCAACAAACGAGATTGGATGTATTAGTCCGTGAACCGCAAAATATTATTGAGGCTGAAAGCACGTATATAAATATTGGTGATATTAGTCGTTTTCTATCCGTCTTTGTAGATTCCTCAAATAAAAACTTGTTAGAGTTTCAGGGCATGCGTTTGGCGGGAGAGCTTAGAAATTTTTCTCTTTATATGAATGCTGGGGATAATGCCAATATTCAATATGCGATTGCGAGTGATCTGGAAAAAATGAGTATGCAGCCCTGGCGAAAATTTCCCGGGTTTGAAAACCTGGATGGTGAATTGTTTTTGTCAAATCATGATGGGCTTGCGCGTATTGACAGTCAAAATTGGCAGTTGTCGATGCCCAAAATGTTCAGTAATAAATTTAGTTTCGTAGAAGCAAAAGGAGATTTTTTTTGGCATTCGAATCGTGAAGGTTTTTTCTTACAGGGTAAAAGTTTATACGCACGTACCAATGACGCAGAGGTATTTGGAGGTTTTCGTACTCATATTTCTCAAGATACTGGGGCATTCTTAGATTTGGCCTTAAAGATTAACGCGTCCGATGTTGCACGTGTTGAAAAATACCTTCCTGATGTATTAATGAAGCCAGGTATTGTGAGTTGGTTAGGTCGATCATTACTGAATGGCAGAGTGAGCAATGGAGGACTCGTTTATTACGGAGAGTTGGGCGAATATCCCTTTCGTGAAAATCAAGGAAAGTTTTTGGTCTCATTGCCTGCGCAGAATGTTAACTTACGATTTTTGGAAGAATGGCCAGAAATTAATGATATTGAAGGCGAGCTAAACTTGTATGGAAATGGCTTTAGATTTGATGCAAAAAAAGGATCTATTTTTTCTAACCGGTTAAGCAATACACGGGTGGAGTTAACAGATTTTGCAGCTGATATTCCACTGTTAAAGATTACTGGAGAAGTGGATGGGCTGAGCACGGATAAATTGCGTTATCTGCATGCAAGCCCATTAGAAGATGTTTTTGCAAAAAGCTTGCATGACTTCAATGTGGAGGGCGATAGCCATCTAAGTTTAGATTTACAGTTCCCTTTTGCTGACGGTGGTGAATTGCAAACAAACGGTGTTTTACAATTAACCGATAATCGCTTTTTTGCACCCGATTTGGCTCTCGATTTTCAACATATTAATGGAAATCTTGCGTTTACCAAAGAGGGCATTAGTGCAGAAAACATTTCCGCCGATCTAGGGCCTTTTAAACTTAAGCCAAAAATTGAAACCATTAAAAGTGGACAGCAAAGGCATATTGTCTTTGCCGACGAGTTAATGGTGCAAGAACCACATTATAATTATATATTCGAGCATTTTTTAGCAAGCCCTCATTGGTCACAATACCTTAATGGCGAGGCATTAATGAATGCTCGGTTTGTTATCCCCTTGGTGACGGAAGATGAAAATGATTTAACACGCCTGGAGTTGGAGTCAGAGTTTTTAGGTTTGGAAATATCTTTGCCTTATCCGTTGGCCAAAGATGCCAACGAAAGACAATTATTTAAACTGAGCTATGATGTTGTTGGTGAGCCTCGTGGTTTACGTATTCAGCTGGGTGATATTCAATCCGTGTTCCAATTTAATGCGGATGTTGGAGAGCAGTATTTGACGCAAGGCGCGATTGGTTTTGGCGTGCTTCCTGCGCTTCCGGAAAATGACATCTTCCATTACTCGGGTCAGCTTGAGCATTTTACCTGGGCTGAGTGGCAGCCATTATTGATCCCGCCGGAAGGGCAGCGCGCATTGCTTGGGGGCAATCATTCCACACGCGAGGATGTTGCTCAGGTATTTGACGTGAAAATTGATAAGCTGAACATTTTTTCATCGATATTTTCAGATGCTCGTCTACAGATTGAAAATACTGCACAAGGCTGGCTCTTGGTGGCTGAGGGTCCAGAGTTGTCCGGCGAAATATTTTTGCCAACGGACTGGGAGAAGTCAATACTCTCTATGAATATGCAGCACCTGCATATTAAGCTTGAAAAAAGTGGTGAAGATAGCAGTATAATCGATCCTAGAAATTTACCCGCGATCAAAATGAAAAGTACCGATTTCAGCTTTAACGGCATGCAATTTGGTGCATTAGATTTAAGCGCAATAAAGGTTGCAAATGGTTTACAGCTAGAAAAGCTTAAAATGCAAACTAAAACGGCCACGATTGATGCCCAAGGAAGCTGGAGCGTGCAACAACAAGGTCAGATTTCAGATTTTGATATTGACCTCAAGACCTCTGATTTGGGGCAGTCACTATTAGATTGGAAGTATAAAAAAGTGATGGCAGGGGGCGATGGAGATTTGAAAATTAAATCTCGCTGGAATGGAAGTCCAGCAGATTTTGAGTTTGCAAAACTAACGGGTTCGTTGGCAGTGGATATAAACAATTCTAGACTTTTGGATCTGGAATACGGTGCGGTTAAAATGCTGGGTTTATTGAGTTTGCAAGCTTTACCGCGCAGGTTGTTTTTTGATTTCACTGATATTACCAAAGAAGGAATGAAATTCGATAGTATGACGGGTAAATTTGATGTGCAAAATGGGGATGCTTTCACCAATGGTTTGTTGCTTGAAGGCCCTACTGCAAAAGTGGCCATTGCAGGGCGCGTAGGTTTGGCAAAAACTGACTATGATTTAGTCGTTACCTTTGTACCTTCTACCTTTGATATGATACCGGTCATTGGTTCTTTGTCGTTGGCTACGCTAACGATTCAGCCGCAAATTGGAGCTACATTATTTGCCTTTCAGAAATTATTTCAAACCCAATTAGATGAAATAAGTGCGGTGCAATATACGGTAGCGGGTACCTGGGAAAACCCGGAATTTACCAAAATTGAAAAAGAAGTTGAAGCCCCGCAGGATTTGCTTGAAGAATAGTATCAGTGACAATCTTGCGGAGTATTTAGACACAAAATCGGTTATGAGTATTGATTATGAAGTTTAGGAGTTATTGAATGAAGCGAGTTGCTGCAGTACAAATGGCTTCAGGCCCTAATGTTGGTGCGAATCTTATTGAGCTCAAGCGGTCAATAGAGAACGCCGCTGATGCGGGTGCAAAGTTGCTTGTGTTACCCGAAAATTTCGCCTTGATGGGGCACTCTGATAGCGACATGTTAAAAATAAAAGAGCATGAAGGCGACGGAGAAATTCAGAAATTTGTAGCTGATATGGCTGCCAAATATGGTTTGTGGATCGTTGCTGGTACCATCCCTTTGGTTTGTGATGATGATGCGAAGATTCGGTCTGCATG
The DNA here is from genome assembly GCA_964636675.1 of uncultured Ectothiorhodospiraceae bacterium. Lineage (GTDB taxonomy): Bacteria > Pseudomonadota > Gammaproteobacteria > S012-40 > S012-40 > JALUUH01. The sequence goes on along the minus strand of CAZWUO010000053.1, from coordinate 8,505 downwards.
TTTGCTCTATGATGATCAAGGTGCCCAGGTGGCACGTTATGACAAAATTCATTTGTTTGATGTTGAAATTGTAGATAGCGCGGAAAGCTATACAGAGTCACAAGTTATCCAGCCTGGCGACGCTACCGTCGTGGTTGAAACGCCATTTGGCAGACTTGGTTTAGCCATTTGTTATGACTTGCGGTTTCCAGAACTATTTCGCCAGTTACTCGACAAACAAGTGGAAATAATTGCGGTGCCCTCTGCATTTACCGCGGTGACCGGACGGGCGCACTGGGAGACCTTAGTGCGGGCCAGAGGCATTGAAAACTTAAGTTTTGTGGTTGCTGCAGCACAAGGCGGATACCACATAAATGGGCGTGAAACCCACGGTGATAGCATGATTGTAGATCCTTGGGGTACCGTGCTCGATCGTTTGCAACGCGGATCCGGTATTGTTGTTGCTGATCTAGATGAAGATCGTTTAACCAGTATAAGACGTAATTTCCCATCAATAGAACATCGTCGTTTGTAAGAGAAGATAATGAGCCAACATATAGAAGAAGCAGAAAAAATATTGCTCGAACCCAGTGGTTTGCAGCAGGAAGACTTGGCGACTATCTTAGGCGAGATCGTCGGTCATCATGGGGTGGACAATGCGGATTTGTATTTTCAGGATACCCGTTACGAGTCTTGGTCCTTAGAGGATGGAATTGTGCGTGATGGCAGCTACGGAATTGATCGTGGTGTTGGAGTTCGTGCATTGAGCGGAGAAAAAACAGGCTTTGCGTATTCGGATGACATATCTTTGCCTGCACTCGCTGATGCTGCTTCTACAGTAAAAGCAATTTCTCGGCAGGGTGCACAAGGGAAAATTCAGTTACCCTTTGAGTGTGCGAAAGTAACAAGTTTATATCAGCCAATAGATCCATTGTCATCTATTCAGGAAAAAGAAAAAATAGAATTGCTTGAAGCGGTCGATGCGGAGGCACGGCGTGAAGATGTCAGAGTCAGTCAAGTTTTTGTGAGTCTTGCGGGTTGCAAAGATGTGATTATGGTCGCTGCATCGGACGGTGTTTTAGCCGGTGATATTAGGCCCATGGTTAGGCTGAGCGTCAGTGTCGTCGTAGAACATAACGGTTTACGCGAACAAGGTTCAGCAGGTGGTGGTGGGCGTGTCGCTTATGGATATTTCCTCGATCAGGATCGAGCGCTTGGTTATGCCCGGGAAGCCGTTCGCCAGGCTTTGTTAAAGCTTGAAGCGATAGCTGCGCCGGCGGGAAATATGACCGTTGTATTAGGCGCGGGATGGCCTGGCGTTTTGTTGCACGAAGCGATTGGCCATGGGCTAGAAGGCGATTTTAATCGCAAAGGTAGTTCCGCATTTTCCGGTCGAATGGGGGAAAAAGTGGCGTCTGATCTATGCACCGTAGTCGACAATGGTACGCTGGAAAATCGACGTGGTTCCTTGAGTGTGGATGATGAAGGTGTTGCGACGCAATGTACTACGTTAATCGAAAAGGGTGTTTTGAAAAACTATATGCAAGATAAATTGAATGCTAGATTAATGGGTATGTCACCCACCGGTAATGGACGGCGAGAATCTTACGCCCATCTCCCGCTACCACGCATGACAAATACCTATATGCTTGCTGGACAGCATACTCAAGAAGAAATTATTGCCAGCGTTAAAAAGGGTATTTTTGCAGTGAATTTCGGCGGTGGGCAAGTAGATATCACCTCCGGTAAATTTGTATTTTCTGCGAGTGAGGCTTACTTAATTGAAAATGGAAAAGTAACCAAGCCTGTTAAAGGCGCCACATTGGTGGGTAATGGCCCCGATGTATTAACCCGTGTAAGTATGGTTGGCAATGATTTAAAACTCGATGATGGGGTGGGTACTTGTGGTAAAGAAGGCCAAAGTATCCCAGTGGGTGTAGGACAACCTACCTTGAAAATTGACGAAATTACCGTTGGTGGCACGAGCACGTAGTGCGGTATTTTGCTCCATGAGTTAACCGATCCTAAAGCATAAAGATTACAATAAAGGAATGTCATAGCCATGTCATCTGACATAAAAACCGCAAATGCAGAACTCGACAAAAACGCGAGCGAATATTCGATTATTATCGAAACAGTTATCGCTGAAGCAAAAAAACGGGGGGCAACGGCATCTGAAGTCTCGTTAGGGATAGAAACAGGGTTGTCGGTGACAGCTCGTATGGGTGAAGTCGAAACACTCGAATACAATCATGATAAAGGCTTGGGAATAACGGTTTATAAAGGCGGTCACAAAGGTTCTGCGAGCACCTCTGATTTTGCATTGAGCGCTGTCAGAGATACTGTTCAAGCAGCTTGTCGCATAGCAGAATATACCGCAGAAGATAGTTGCGCTGGTCTAGCAGATAAAGAACTCATGGCCTGGCGTTATCCTAATCTTAATCTGAGCCATCCTTGGGGTATTGACTCCAATGCTGCGATTGATCTTGCTCTGGAGTGTGAAGATGCCGCGCGTCAATATGATCAGCGCATAACCAACTCTGAGGGCGCCTCGGTGAGTAGTCATGAAGGTCTGCATGTTTATGGTAACAGTCATGGTTTTATCGGCAGTTATCCTACTACCAGACACAGTATTAGCTGCTCGGTGATTGGCAAAGATGGTGAAGTGATGCAGCGTGATTACTGGTATTCGGTGAGCAGGGACGCAAGTCGTTTACAAGCTGCAAAAGCGGTTGGCGATGAATCGGCCAGAAGGACACTGGCAAGACTCAATGGTAGGCGCATAGAAACCAGTCAATACCCGGTTATTTTTTCTGCGGATGTTGCTGCGGGTTTAATCGGTCATTTTGTATCAGCGATTAAAGGAGGAAGCTTGTATCGTAAAACTTCTTTCTTGCTCGATTCGCTAGAGACACAAATATTTCCCGAATGGTTTAATGCCTATGAAGACCCTCATTTAGAGTTAGGGCTTAGCAGTACACCTTTTGATAGCGAAGGCGTGGCAACCAAAGCACGTGAGCTGGTAAAAGATGGAATATTACAGTCTTATATACTGAGTAGCTATTCTGCGCGTCGTTTGGGATTGCAAACAACGGGTAATGCAGGAGGTGTGCATAATTTAATGCTTAAAACAGGCGATAAAAATTTACCTGAATTGATTAAAACCATGCATAAAGGATTACTGGTTACTGAGCTTATGGGCCAAGGCGTGAATAACATCACCGGAGATTATTCGCGTGGCGCAGCGGGGTTTTGGGTTGAACATGGAGAGATCCAGTATCCGGTCGAAGAAATAACCATTGCGGGTAATCTTAAAACGATGTTTTCCACCATGGTTGAAATTGGAAATGATGTGGATGAACGCAAAAATATTAAAACGGGCTCTATTCTTCTGGATAATATGACCGTGGCTGGAGAATAAAGTGGCTTATTGCTGTTGTGTTGTTCTTTATTAGGTTTTATTCTCGCGACAATCGAGTTCTTGAGTTTTTGCAAGCATTCGCAAGATTGATGTTTCATCGGAATAGTCTTTAATTTTCGCCAATGCAATCCACGCCAATTCGTTTGATTCAGCATTTATAATGGGCTTTTGTTGATCATCCATTTCGAGCAAAAATCTGATGTCGTAGTGAAAATGAGCGGCTTCGTTTTTGCGCTGGGGGATGTGATGAATGTCAATGTCAAAAATGCCTTGGGTTACCGGGGATATATCGTTTTCAGAGACACCGGATTCTTCGTGGGTTTCGCGTAAGGCGACGTTTAAGGTATTGGGGTCTCCATCGGAATGTCCACCCGGTTGTAACCATTTGTCTAATTTTCGATGATGTAGCAAAAAAACACTATCTCGTTTGACATTCACCACCCATGCAGAGCCAGTAATATGCCCAACACTTAGGCTGCGTTCAAAACAGTCAGTATGTTGCTTGATGAAAGCAATCACACGTGCCTGCATTTCCATCTCCGCATGAATCTTTGTTGCATAGTTTGATAATAAATCAAGCAAGTCATTTCTGTGCATAAAAAAACCGATTAAGCTTATTTTGGGGAGTGTAACGTTAACCGGTTTTTGTATGAATGAAAAGGGCGTGTAATAAAGCCGAAATTTTAATCGCTACGGATACATATCCATAACGTCTAAGATTTAGTCGAGATATTAAGTCCAGTCTCCTGACCATTTTTTATAGAGTTTTTGCCAAACGGATGCGGGGTCTTCGGAAAACACGCTGGATTTTTTGTCTTCAGAAGGGGCGATGATCCATGCGCCTGATTGCACTTCTTCATCGAGCTGTCCGGGTGCCCAAGCGGAGTATCCAATATAAGTTCGGGTACCGATTTGATCTTCGCCAGTATTTAATTTGATAACGGATTCGCGGCCTGCGCCAAAATATATATTATCGGTGACTTGATGGAGTTTTTTGTGCTGCTTATTTTGGGTTAATACAAAAAGATATTGCAAGTGTGCAGGCCCGCCAAAATAGATAGATTTCTCTGGGTCAGCACTTTTATGGTTTTCCGGCATGGCTTCTTTTATGGGAATAAAAGTGGGCTTGTTGATAATCAGTCCATACGTTCCAAAGTTCCCCGCCTGGGTGACATATACGACGGCGTGTTTGAAATCCGTATTGTCTAGTTTTTCAGTCGCGATTAAAAATGAGCCTTTGGTAATAGTTTTTTCGCCATCTTGTTGTGCGCCTACATTATCAGCGAATATCATCAGCGTAGCAGCTAAGATGAGTATGAGCTTGGTGCGATAAATTAAGCTCAGTGGTTTGGATAAGTTAATTGATTTGTCCATCTTTGTATTCCTTTTTTAGGGAGTACGTTACTCTTGTCAACAGACCCTAGTAACGCAAATATCAAACCAGAAGTTGGTGTATTAAAATGCAGTCAATGGTAAAAGAAAGTAATTTTCGCGGTTTTGATATAGGTTTCTATACTGAGAACCCTGTTGCTAAGCATATCGTCCAGAAGTTGCATGAGCTTGAAATTCAACGGATAGCTTCGTTGACGTCGGAACATAAGTTGGTGCTCACCAACTCTGTCAAAGGAATTGCCTTGGTGTCGTATTCTAAGGAGTTACCAGGAGACATGAGACTGGATTTTGCGAGCGGTGTGGCGGAATATCGCAGGCTTCAAGGAGAAGGGCAAGGCCAGGCCTTAGCGAAGGCAATCGGTGTACGTAAGCTAGCTAAGCCGACAGTAATCGATGCGACCGCGGGTCTGGGTAGGGATGCTTTTGTATTAGCTACCTTGGGGTGTTCGGTGACTTTGCTTGAGCGATCACGGGTTATGTATTTTTTATTGTGGGATGCAGCATATCGTGCAGCCGAACATGCGGCGCTCGCGGAGTGGTTTAATTATCGATTTAATCTGATCTACGCCGATGCGTTACAGTTTTTGGATAATCTTAAGGCGTCGCAATATCCCGATGTGATTTATCTTGACCCGATGTATCCATCGCGCAGTAAATCTGCACTGGTAAAAAAGGAATTACGCTTTATCCGCGCACTCGTAGGGGATGACATGGACTCTGCAGCATTGTTATCACTCGCCTTACAACGCAGTAAAAAACGGGTGGTGGTAAAACGTCCTAAATCGGCTGATTTACTTCCCGGCCCTAAGCCTTCATACGAAATTGCGAGCAAAAATACGCGCTATGATATCTACCAAATTCCTTAGGGCCTGGCGTCAATAGGTGCGAATCGAAAGTGTTTCTTATCCAGGATTATCCACCGGCGGTTTGTTATCACAGCCTGCTATTTGACTCATTGCCAACACTCCAAATAGATTAAATCCGCGGAGGGCTTCAGGTGGGTGTCCGGCGACACAGATAATAGGCTTATTGCCTGCGAGGCCCATTATCAACGGACGGCCTGAGCGCATCTGAACGCCATCAATAATCAATTCTCCTACTTCTTTTATCAGGTCAGAAATAAAGTCTCTGCCGTCAATGGCGGTACCGCCGGAAATAACAATCATGTCAGATTGTTGCAGGGCGTTTTTTACATTGGCGACGAAAGTTGCAAAATGATCACTTTGTATGCCGTGCAGGTTGGCGATGCCTCCAGCGGAGGTTATAGCGGCTGCGAGCATTGGAGAATTGCAATCGAAAATAGCGCCTTTGCGCGGAGTCGCAGTATGTGGAATGACTTCGTCACCTGAAGCAAAGACGGCGACTCTCGGGCTTTTTACCACAGCTACCTCATCGATACCCAAACTGGCTAAGGCACCAATGTGAGAAGCGTTTAGTCGCGTTCCGGCGGTGATAACAATATCGCCTTGAGCAATATCACAGCCTTGTTCTTCGATAAAAAAACGCGGTGGAAAAGGCCTAGAGATAGTAAACTGATCATTGTTTATCTTAGCCTCCCACATCCTAACAATGGAATAAGAGCCTCCGGGCAAGATGCTCCCGGTAGCAACCTCGACGCCCTCACCTGGCTCAGGGATAATAACCTGCTCGTCATTGGGTGAGATTTTGCCCTTAATTTTGAACTGAATCGGTGATTCTTCAGATGCGGGCTGGGTTTCTTCCGTCATGACCAAAAACCCTTCTACAATGGATCTTGGATAAGGAGGAGCGTCGACTTCGGCGCTAATATCGTGCGCTAAAATTCGAGTTGCGGCGTTTGCCAGCATGACCTTCTCAGAAGTCAGTGAGTTTTTTGGGATGGCTTGCTGAAATTTTAACTGGGCATCAACTAAAGGTGATTGTTCCGTCACTGTGTTTTCCTTACTGGTATCAATGAGTTTTTGAGGACTTATAATACGCGGGATCTGGGTATAAAGTAAAAAGCCGTTTTCAATGAAAACGGCTTTTTCGAGGAGGGTCTTGCTTGTATGCTTATTAAGCTCTCTCGTCTACGTGATTGCCTAAATTTGGTTCATTGGTGGTTTTTGCTGTTGAATCAGAGACTGAGTTGATGAGTTGAGCTGCTGAGTTGGCTTGGATATCCATCGCTTTTTTCATCACGGTGATACCAACTGCATCCCCTACTCTGGCTTGCCCACTGATGCTGCCAGCGGTCCCAACACTACTTGCACCTATATCCATTCGAATTAACCTCGTTAGTTGCTCTATTAAGTTATCGTCCTTAGTGGAGAAATATTGAGCTGTAAAATTGTTCAGTTCAGTGAATCGTGACCGGGCTCACAAATCGCTAAGGCTTTGTATTATAGCTAAAACTTGATACCAACCGCAACCAACGCACCTTCGTCATCTTCTTCATAATTAACGGTAATATGCCCAGACGCTCGCTGCAGATTTGCCAGCGTATTTTGATCCGCTTTGAATGTCATGTTTTGCCGGGTTTCCATATCGCGGATAGTAAATGTGTTATCGGTTTTATTAATTGCCGTGATATTGCCAATATGCTTGCCGGAGTCTTCGCCACCGCATGCAAAACTCCCGCTCGAAATCAGACCCAGTGTAAGCGCTAATGAACCCGCTAAGATAAATTTCTTAGACATATTTGACCTCCCAAATAAAAAGTGTTTATGAATGATAACTACGCAGGATAGTTAGCGTAGTAGTTACTATAAATTCATGCGTTTAGGCAACATGCCATAACACGATACTGTACTACATTAGTCTAAAATTCTAACGATATGTTCCATTCGTCAGATAATTCGTTCTTGCCCTTCCATGAGCTACGCGATATAAGAAGCTCCCATGCGCAAAACGCTCCTTTTTTTCCCTAGGTTTTAGCCGGTTTGTATTCGTCAATATAATAGGGTTGGTGTACCAGGTGTTCCGTGCAGGATCGGCGTGTGAGTCTGTTTTTGCTTTAAAAGCCTGATTTACACAATTAAATAAAGACTTTAGGTGATTGTAATCAATGAAAGTATTAGTGATAGGTGGTGGTGGGCGTGAGCATGCGCTGGGATGGAAAGTAGCGCAATCTGCTCAGGTGGAAAAAGTATTCATCGCGCCGGGTAATGCGGGTACCGCATTAGAGCCAAAGTTAGCAAACGTAGCCCTTGAGGCCACGGATATTCAAGGCTTATTAGCATTTGCGACATTAAATGAAATAGCTCTGACTATTGTGGGGCCTGAAGTACCGTTGGTTATGGGTATTGTGGATGCCTTTAAGCAGGCGGGTTTGCGCTGTTTTGGGCCAACAAAAAATGCGGCACAGCTTGAAGGTTCTAAATCGTTTACCAAAGATTTCCTGGCGCGCCATCGTATTCCCACCGCTGCATATGGTAACTTTACCGAAATTACCCCTGCGATTGCGTATATCCAACAGCAAGGTGCGCCCATCGTCGTGAAAGCGGACGGTCTTGCTGCGGGTAAAGGTGTCATTCTCGCGCAAACAGAGCAGCAAGCCATTGCTGCGGTCAAAGATATGCTGGCGGGCAATGCCTTTGGGGACGCGGGTCACAAAGTAGTCATCGAAGAATTTCTTGCAGGCGAAGAAGCGAGCTTTATCGTCATGGTCGATGGTAAAAATGTACTACCACTCGCGACATCACAAGACCATAAAGCACGAGACAATGGTGATAAAGGCCCTAATACAGGAGGCA
>CAZWUO010000052.1:17343-19399 GCA_964636675.1 uncultured Ectothiorhodospiraceae bacterium | reverse complement strand
CATGGAAGGAATAGGGCGTGTAATAAGGCCTAAATCTATAACGCCACGGGTATAGTATCGACGATCTATGCTGATAACACCTGAGCTAATCTCGTGCCACTCTGATTCTACTACGCCAATTGTTCTCAGACCTTCCCAATTTTCCACGCCGGTTACCCAATCAACATCGGCCACAATCCAACAACGTCACGTTCCTACCATGATTTTTATCCACCGTCTCAGTATAAGCCACCTTTTCCGACATGAAATCTTCAATAACCGCATCAAGGCAAGTTTTTATTTCGTTATGCAGAGTTTTCTGATTATCTTTGACCGCTAGCAGATAATCAGCACCCACATTTTGAATGGCTTTTGCTATTTTTTTCTAGCATCCCATCGCATCTATCGTCACGATGCTACCCGATAGATTTAATAGTTTGAGTATTAAGGTTATTTCATTGGACTTTTCATCAACCTTATACTGCCCTAAAACAAGCTGATTGCCCATGCACCTACTCTATGAATAGCGCCCTTTTTGCCCGGCTCGTTGAAGGATCGACGCAGGGTCTTTCCGTCAATCGCGACAATTTCTCCTTCGCTCAATGAAACCATTGACTGAACCCAGCTGAGAAAACACGACTGTAGTCGTCTCAGGGAAAAGTCTCAAAAAAAGAACACCCAATATATCGTGCGAAAGGATTCTGTTAGATAAAGCCAAAAAACTTTTCAGGAATTTTATTTTGGCTTTACCAAAACACGCTACATCTGTCCAGCCCTCTGCACCACATATTACAGCAAGAACCGACGGCAGTAACATTCTTAAGTGTGATGTCGCATATTACGGTCGCGTCGGTTGTTTACTCAGGGGTCTTACAATGATTCAAAATGTGTCAGAAAATTGTTGGTATCGATAGATTGTGTTGTCATCATTCACTATAAAACTGCAATCATCTCAAAATTCCAACATTAGCCAGTTAAAATATTTGCGTTACCTAAAAATCCTTAAATTTAAACCCGATTACCCGGCTGTTACAGACTACGACTAAAATCATATGCTACTGCAAATTACTGCTGTTGAGGGAGATTCACCCAAAACATTCTTAGCTGTAATTTTAAAACATGCGGTCTCACCAAACTTAAGATTCAAATCAATATAGGCATTAAATGACGCTCCATTTACATTAACATTTTTTATCTGTTGAATAGAACCCGCCTCTTCACCAAAATATACACTATAAGACTGCACTATTTCATCGCCTGGGTTTGCATCCCAGGACAAATTTAAAACCACATTTGTTGCGCAATCAGCGCACTCTGAAACAACGTTAATTGTTGCAGTTGCGACATCTCCATCTGTGTCTGTTATCTTGTATATGATAGATTCAGATCCCACGAACCCTTCAGGATCATAGGTAATGCTGTTATCAGCATTTACAATCGCTGAACCATTTGCAGGCATTTGAACCAGAGACACTGTAACCGGGGTATCATCTAAATTAGTATCATTTGCAAGCACGTCAATAGAAGCGGCAACAATGTAGTTTGTTGTCAAGGTATCATTAATGGCAACGGGAATGCTGTGGCTGCCATTTTGATGTTGAGATAGCTCTAGTGACTTAACTATCACAATATACATGCCCCACCCATTGGAACCATTTTCACCAAGAGACACAACGTCTCCTTTTTCATAGGTTTTTTTGTATAAGCTGTAGGTATGCGGCTCATTATTTACCACGTCACTTCCCGTGTCAGCAAAACTACTTAGCCAAGCTGGTTTAGTCGTTATTGTATCAACATGGACAATATATACATCTGCCCTGCGTAGCAGCTTGAACGATGCTAACTCAGCTCCTGTGTATTCACGAGAATCATTTGCCGTTTTAATCCACTCTGCCTTAGTCAAATCCAATTCGCCAGAGATAACTGATGCAATAGAGTAATTACGATCTGAATACATAACATCACCCACATTCAAACCCGACTGCACAGACCACGAAGCCCCGCTTGCTCCACTACTTATTTGCAGATTACTAATGATACTTCCACCACCAATTCCTGTATCGGTATCGGTTCCTGT
>CAZWUO010000052.1:0-17243 GCA_964636675.1 uncultured Ectothiorhodospiraceae bacterium | reverse complement strand
GTATCGGTTCCTGTGGCATCTCCATTACTGGCCTCTCCAGCAGCTAAAGCTGCCTCCAACTGAGTGTTGGTTGCGTTAGATAAATTGCTAATAACACCAGATATTAAGCCCGTTGACTCTGCTCCGAATATAGACAGTACTTGATCAGGACTAAGGCCTTCTTTCAAGTTTACTAACTTTTCTTCTAAATCATCAAGTGTCGAACTTGGCAAAAATGACTTAGCGATTTTGACACCAATTTTTATTTGTTCTAAAGCTTTTTTGGTGAGTTTAACGTTACCAATATTTACATTTTCGGGAACCGTGGGTAAGGTGACTCGAAGCGCTGCATTCAATGCTGATGTTGCATCTACACCATTGACTTTGATCTGGTTAATAGCGGCCTCTAGTAACACCTCTGAACTTTCTAATAAAAAATTCACACTAATATTAAGACTAGCACCCACCGCCCCACGCCCATCTATTACGCCATCGGTTAAATCAGCAGCGATAGATGACAACACTTGATCCCCATCTATATCAACTCCGCTGTTTCTAATATCATCTCTAGTACGGCGAACTACTTCTCCAAAAACTTCAGAAGCTTTAACCATGGTTGCTACATTTGTTGAGGTCATCGCAGTTTCAATCGGATTCGAAATCAAGTTCTCTTCCAGGCCAAAATTCATTTTTAGTGACACGTAATCTGTAGCGATAGCAACATTTTGAATGGTTAATCCACCATTCATTTTTTCTGCGGTTTTTACGATTAAGGTACTAAACGGATTTATATTGGCTGTAGTCATCCCGGTTTTTGTTATGACAGAAAACAAATCGAAATCAGGAAGTGTTCCGGTGACTATATCTGTTCCACCTGTAGAAGATATTAATATCGGAATTATTGTTCCTGCCAAGATATCAACTTCATAACTTGCAGTGCTGTCGCTAACACCTTCGGCAACTACGTCACCCGCAGCATTCTTTATTATAATAGTAGAATTGATTATTGGTCCATCACCAACGCTTCCACTAATAGAAATCGTTGGCTCTTTAACAACAGACACCGTATCGATGCCAATTTGGAATTCCGAACATGCTGCCAAGCCTGCAACAGCCAGCCCACAGATGACTCTTTTTAATGTTTTATTTAGTAAGTGTAGTTCAACCATCATAGGCACCTCTATTATGCTATTTGTGTACTTTCTCAGCTAGGTCATCGGGCAAATGTATTAAAAAAAGCGAGAGACAGATCATATTTCATACAATCGTTTTTCCTTAATTTTTACCCGTCCCCTAATTTGAAAGAATGGTAGCTAATGCCTTTAAAAGCACTACGGTTTTATGCTGAATGGCACTTTATATGCCATATATTTTTCTCATGTTTTTCATAACGTTGTAATACTACCGCTCTTAATATGTCGTATACTTGCGACCCACGTAACCCTATAAATTAAATCACCTCAGACATAGCCGAAGCTTAGTAACAGATGACACCCGCAAAGGACTCAAGTAAGTGCTCAAATCGCAGTTGATTCTCGATGCTCATCAGCTTTTGCTTGATTTCGAATATATTTATGGTATCGCTACAACAATATCGACAGCTCAGAAAGTACTCTTAAATAGGATTAGCGCTAATCTAAAAAATGCGGGCATGGTATCATCTAACGCTTTGATTAATTGAGTGTATAACTCCACAATCATGATCAAAAAAGCATCTATTATATTTGGCGAGAAGACGACTTATACCTAGAGACCATTTCGAAAAATTTTGCATCCTGTGATTGACTTGCGGATTACTGCAACCAGAGTCAAGAAACTATAAATCAAACTGAGTAGTAACAATGAGAACATACCCAATTACCCAAGGCCAAACCACTTTCTTGCTTATTTTTTTGATTTTGTGCATTGCAACATTTTTACGTTTCTATGGATTGGGAGACTTGGGTTTCCACGGCGATGAAGAAACAACTGCCTTACCTGCAAAATCCTTGGCCCTAGGAAATGGTATCGCCATGCCTAGCGGCATGCCCTATTACCGTGCCCTTCCCCAGACCTTGCTTAACGCTTTGTCAGCGAGCATCTGGGGGGTAGATGAAGAATTTTCATATCGTGCCAGCTCAGCTGTTTTAGGGGTAGCAACCGTGTTACTCCTATTTTTCTTCGTCAAACAAATTGCTGGCGTCCATGTTGCGCTCTTAGCTGCCGCACTATTAGGACTATCGGAGTGGCACATTTTCTTGTCACGAGAAGCCCGGATGTATGGCCCCCTGATGTTTTCCATGCTGGCATGCCTCTACAGCATGTACATGTGGTTGATGACCAACAAGCTCAGATTTTTCATAGCGACAAGCCTCCTGTTCATGCTCGCCATTCTACATCACGTCCTAGGTGTATTAATGGTCATACCACTAGCCCTAGCTCTACTTTATCCTCAACACTATCGAGTAACCCCCCAAAGTATTATTGCATTAACTATCGCTTTTATTGGGTTTGCTTATGTCTATAGCCAAAAAATTGTGGTTGCAGCCTATCGAGAAAATATCAATTTCATAAATTTTGTCGAATTCCCAAGCAAAATAAAGAACCCGGCCGAGGCCTCGTCCGCACTTATTTATGACAGTTCAACTATCTTGGTATTAGCAATACTTGGCATTATTCTAAGCTTATGGTTTTATCTTAAAAAACCAAAATCACAAATAAAAACACAAACCGTATTTTTAAAACTTACCCTGGCATGCTTATTCATCGCTACCATCATATCAGCCATCCTGGGCCTTTTTACTATAACTCTCACAACACTCTACTTGTATCTATTGCTGCACCCTGTGGACATTAAATCCCTAATAAAGCAACTCCGCCTACCTCTCGCTACAAGTATCGGTTTAGGATTATTGGCTATGTTAATTTTTCTTGAACCACTCTCACTATCCACATTAAGAAGTAAATTATTATTCCCATATCCCTACATTTTTTATTTTTTCCAAGTCTCTATTGGTTTATTTTTGGTCTTCATTATTTATTGTGTTTTTTTAATATTTAACAAAAAAACGATAGATCCATTTATTATCATTTGCGTGACCTTCTTCTTAACTGCAATCACTGCATTTGGCCTGATCAGCAAATGGGAAGGCGTACGTTTTTTTGTTGGCATATACCCAGTGTTTTTATTCATTAGCAGTCTTGCCATTATTGAACTTCTTAAACGAGTACTCAAGAAAAAAACTCTAATACCTTTCGTTGCACTCGCATTAGTAGGCTCAAACCTTTTACAAGGACACGGCCTGATTTCAGGAATCAATATCGCTTTTGCGCGCAACGGGGATGCAAGTAATTCTTTCTTAACTACCTATGAAGTCTTCCCTGATCATCAAGGTGCCGGACAGTTCGTAAAGAGACATTTGACGGAAAATGACATCGTTGTCGCTGAAGACATGCTGCAACAATATTGGTATGTAGGCCGACTGGACTATTGGTTAAGATCCCCGCAAACACATATTCTGTTTTTATACCGAGCCACCGATAATCATTTACACGATATTTATGTAAGCAGCACTGCACTTACTGACTCGTTGTTACAAGAGCTTAGCAACAGCAAGCAACGTATTTTTGTTATCACTTCATCAGAAACCGCGGCATCACCCAATTACTTTTTGAGCCCTGCGCAAATCGAATGGATGAAAAATATTAAAAAAAATTATCCCCCTTGCTATTTAGGCAAGGATGGCTCAACTAATGTATATTGCCTGAATATGACCTTAGACACTCTATAGCCCATTATGCGCGATCTCCTTATCACTCTAATCGTATTTGGCGCTTTGCCAATCATCCTACTGAGAACATCTGTAGGAGTATACTTGTGGTCTTGGCTAGGTTATATGAGTCCCCATCGTCTTAGCTATGGATTTGCATACAACTTTCCATTTGCTGCGATTATTGGAGCCGTCACTCTACTCTCATTATTGGTGTCTAAAGAAAAAAAAGTATTTCCTGTTAATGGCATTACAATCTTTTGGGCGATGCTTATTGGCTGGTACACTGTCAGCACCTTTAACGCAACCCTCCCTGACGTAGCAACAGAACAATTGATAAAAGTATTGAAAATTCAAATCATGGTTGTAGTCACCATGTTAGTCATAAGAGAACGAAAAAAAATTCATGTTTTAGTTTGGGTAATCACTGCATCTATAGGTTTTTACGGTTTTAAAGGTGGAGTTTTTGCGATCCTTACCGGAGGCTCCCAGATGGTTTGGGGGCCTCCTGGCAGCTTCATATATGGCAATAACGAACTCGCATTTGCCCTGGTAATGATTTTCCCTTTGTTGCGCTATTTATTTATTTATGCCTCCAATCGCTGGTTAAAATATTTAATTATTTTGGCCATGCTGTTGATACCATTATCTATCCTAGCCTCCTATTCACGCGGTGCAGCACTCGCCTTGGCATTAATTTCAGCAATCATGATTATTAAAAGCAAGAAAAAATTTCTTGCCGGCATTCTCATCATTGCTATTGCACCAGCACTTTATATGTTTATGCCTGATAAATGGACGAACCGAATGGATACGGTCAAAACCTATGAAGAAGACAGCTCAGCCATGGGCAGAATCTATGTCTGGGAACTAGGTTATATCATTGCCACTGAAGAATCGCCGATCACCGGAGGAGGCTTTGGTATATTTGGCTCGCGTTATTTCCATAGCAAATACAATATTCGTATCACAGGAAATTCGAATTCTTACATCGCATCAGATGCGCACAGTATTTATTTCTTAATACTGGGTGAGCATGGCTTTATTGGCTTATTTTTATTCCTTGCTTTACTCGTAATAACTCTTTTTTATGGTAGCTGGATCATACACAAGACAAAAAAGATTGAGCGACTTACATGGGCCAAAGATTTGGCCATTTCACTACAGCTTAGCATTCTGGGATTTGCTTCTGCAGGAAGTTTTGTAGGCCAATCCTATTTTGATTTATATTACCATCTGGTAGCATTAATGGCGGTATTGCATTATGTTGTAAAAACCGAGTTAAAGACTTCTGATAATACTCAAGCAAACAAAACTCTTAACATTAATGAATAAAGAATCACAAAAAGATAAATTCGAGGCTTCCTGGAAATCACGTTTCCAGGATTTTGCCAACCGATTTGAAGATGACGCCGCCATAGCAGGATGGTCTAGTTACGGGCTTGATTCTCGCTTTAGATTCTTTCAAAAAATATGGCTCTCACACCAGCATACTAACTGGTTAGACTTAGGTTGTGGCGCAGGTACTTATAGTCGTTTTTTAGCTCAACATAACTTCAATGTTACTGCAGTCGACTACTCATTTCCTTCGCTAAAAAAAGCTCGAAAACGGGGCACAAAAAATATACTTTGGTTTTCAGGCAATGGTAAACAACTACCGATAAAGGACTCTAGTTACAATGGCATATTATGTTTTGGCGTGATGCAGGCATTGTCTTCATCACAACCATTATTAGTCGAAATGCAAAGAGTTTTGAAAAATAATGGAGTTCTGTATTTTGACGGCCTCAATAAGTTTTGCATTCCAAATATGCTAACCATTTTCAAACGTAAATTAAAAGGTCAAAAAGATCATTTACGTTACGATTCACCTATAGCGCTTAAACGTCAAGTCAGGAAACTAGGAGGAACAAATATAGAATTAATATGGTTGCCTATTCTACCTGAGCGTTTTAAAAAATATCAACCTCTGCTTGACTCTAAGATTTCAGAATATATATTTAAGCACATTGATTTTGTTTCTATATTGTTTTGTCACTCTTTTATTATTCGAGCATATTACAAAAAATAATATACCTATGTTATCGTCACTATTAAAAATCTCAAACTCCATTTTTTCACCTGCCGGCAATAGAGGGAGATTAACTATCCTTTTTTATCACCGTGTCTGGCAAGCTCATGATCCTATGTATGAAGAAAGGGACTGCCTGCCTGCTGAAAAATTTGATTCACATCTTAACTCTATGTTATCACACTTTAATGTTTTGCCTTTACCCGAAGCATTAGAAAAATTACGTTCTGGAAGCTTACCAGCAAGGGCTGCTGCAATCACTTTTGATGATGGTTACGCAGACAACATTGACCTTGCCTACCCCATATTAGCCAAACACAATTTACACGCAACCTTCTTTATTACCACTGGTTTTTTAAATGGCGGCCTGATGTGGAACGATACAATTATCGAAACTATCAGGCTTTGTGATTCCAATATGCTCGACCTCACAAGTCTGGAATTAGGATGCTTTTCGTTAAAGGACTGGAGTGAAAAGCGCATCGCTGCTGCGAAAATTATTGGAAAACTTAAATATCATCCTTTAAACGAACGCTTAAGCATATGCGATCAAATAGTAAAAATCACCAAAGTAACACTGCCCACTAACCTTATGATGACAAACAAGCAAGTTAGAGAACTGCATAATAAAGGCATGGAAATTGGGGCCCATACAATTAATCATCCCATTTTATCTCGTCTTGAAGACAGCGAATCAGAAGAAGAAATCATTAAAGGAAAATCCGAGCTAGAAAATATTGTTACGGCTCCAGTAAACTTGTTTGCCTATCCAAATGGAAGAAGCAACAAAGACTATAATACGCGAGATATAAACATTGTTAAACGCGCCGGATTTCATGCTGCATTCTCAACCGAAGCAGGCGTTGCTCATAAAACTTCTGACCTATACCAAATCCCAAGGTTTAGTCCTTGGGATTCCGACGAAAGAAAATTCATTTTTCGTCTATCACAAAACCTGCTAAATCTCAAACCATCCTAAAGAACTACTTAAAAGCGAGAGCACAACTTTCAATTAAATGCTTACCCTATCAGTAACAGCTGGACTGAAACAGTCGTTAAATAAATGCAAGACGCTGAACAATCATTTATCACCCACAAAATAACACCCAACCACATCGATTGAGTGAAAGAGCACACTCCACAGAGGAAAAAGTATCTACAAGAACTTCTATTGCTTAGTACATTACATTGAAAAACTGGCTACTTATGTCACAATGGCAGGGTAAAGATTGAAATCATCAAAAAAGCAAAAGTTCATCGCAATAGATAAATATTAGCAAAGTGAAATACATTGGAAATAATAATATCGGCAGAAAAAGAACCGTTGAGCAACTAAATTTTTCAGACATTTAGTTAAAGCGCTTTTTAAATTGGATTTTTCTAGGTCTCATTAGACTTCGCACCCATAACAGCTGATAACAACAAGGAGAGTAAACAGATGGGCTTCATCGGCGGCAAATTAGGTTACACAATATTAAAAATAATAGCACCTAGAAAAGAGGGGGTTCAAACAGAGAGTAATGAACTGAAATTAGAACAATTCTTTGGAGATGATATTTTTGAGACCGTTGCCAATAAGACGATAATTGATTTTGGTTGTGGTGATGGGGGCCAGGCTGTAGAAATGGCCAAAAGATCTCCTACGACCCATGTGATTGGACTAGACATCCAAAAACATCGCCTTGAGAAAGGAACGAAGAAGGCACAAGAGCTATCCGTAGCAGACCGCTGTAAATTCTTAACGTCTACCGATGAACTGGCTGATATAGTAATAAGTAAAGACGCATTTGAGCATTTTTCAGATCCATTAGAAATTCTAGAAAACATGAGTCGCCTAATAAAACCAAACGGCTATGTATTGGCTTCCTTCGGGCCTACATGGCTTCATCCGTATGGGGGACATCTGTTTTCCGTATTTCCATGGTCTCATCTTATATTTACAGAGAAGTCACAAATCCTATGGAGATCTGACTTCAAATCTGATGGAGCAACCAAATTTTCAGAAGTTGATGGAGGACTGAATCAGCTAACCATTAATAAGTTTGAAAAAATTGTACAGCAAAGCCCTTTTTCTTTTGATTGGCTAGAAACTATACCAATGAGGGAAATGACCCTATTCAAGACTAAATTTTTACGGGAAATAGGCGCATCATTAGTACGCTGCAAACTCAGTTTAAAGTAGTTTTTTTAGTATTAGAGCTGGTAACAATTTAGTCTTTCCAAACACCTAATCTAATTAATTTATTTTTTAATCCCGGAAGCAGGAACCCTGGCTGATAAACCTGCTTTGCATTATCCAAAGCTTTATCGTATTGACCCAACTTGACATACAACAACCCCATATTATAAATTGTTTCTGGATCAGCAGGCATGAATTTTAGCGCAAGCTTGTAATTTTTTAAGGACTCATTTAACTTACCCATCTTTTGGAGGTGTATTGCGTAAAGGTGAAACACCGTAGCATCATTCCCTACGAATTCAATCGCCTTTTCAAAATACAAATCGGCTGTCGTTTTATAAATGACTGCATTCGACCCTTGACGTAAATATCTAGCCATCGAATTTAGTGCTCTTGGATGATTTGGAAAAACCCTTAAGGTATAAGCCAAATCATTAAAAGGCCCAGTCGTGCTTGCTATCCCACCTATTAATTGTTCCACATCTTTATTGAAATGATTTCCCTCAACATTGCCTAACCAATTTTTTTTTGCGGCAGGATCTCTATAATCAAAAGGGCCAACTGCCCAGCAAACAGAATTATATATAAAAGAGACAACAAACAGAGTAAAAATCAGGAGATATTTTGACTGGAACATATTCGTCAACATAGCAAATTCAACATACTTTTGATTATATAATAATGGAACAGCATAACGAAATTCTGTAATCCCATCAACCTACAGCTTAATGAAGACAGATTAAATCCGTAAATTGTACTAATTTTAATGAAACCGCCGCGCCATTAGTCTCCGCCCAGTATGAGCCAGCTTACCCTTGAGCAACGGAATTTCCTGCTCACTCAGACCATTAAGCTGTGAAAACGACACCGAACAAAACCGCTGCTTATTTTCAGCAAGGTAGCGACATAATTTAACCAAGCGATTTTGGGTTTCTTTGTTTTTACGAATTTTTTTATATTGCACATCTTCGACATGCACAAACTCTGAAGGATGAGTTAAGATTACGACATTCTCAATACCTAGTTGATGCGCTTGATTTAATAAAAATATTAACTCCTGATCACCACAACCAATAATAGTCATCGTCTTTAAATGCTTATAGCGGCCACAAGCAAAATCTTGATAAGTAAAAATAGGCAGCTCGTAAACACCGCCTATTACTTTGACACCACCATATATGTTTAACTCTGACGCTAGCGGTCGAAAGACACCCACTCCTAAATGTGAAGAATATGGGATATTTAGCTCTGCCATAGCACTGTATATTGTTCTGTCTACCTGCAGCTTCCCAGCACGTACACTATTGGGCTTAGCGATGCTCACTTGGGTGAAAAAATCCAGTCCCTTTGAAATAATTGAGCATAATTCTTCTCGACTACGTCCATCCAAACAATCATTAGGCTGCTCTACGGTCAGACGCTGTTGCCAATTTTCATATTCAAAATACAACCAGCAAGGGTGTAAATGTAGCTGTATATCTTGGGAAGCATTACTAATTTGAGTCGCAATCTCTTTTAGAGGTTCAATGCCAAAATAAGTACAATTTAGCCCTTCCAAAAAAAATGTTGCTTTAATATCAAACTGGCTAAAAGTTTTCAAAAGAAAACCCAAACCTTGAGACTCACCGCCCACCTCGCACAAAATTGCAGGATAACCGACTGGTTTAAACTTTTCTGGCTGAGCAAAAGCACCACCTATCGAAAACTCTGTATCAACGGTAATAAAAACATTTGTTTTCATAATACCCTACGATCAATGTTCTGCACCAACCACAGCTCAAGCATCATAATCACCCAAACCGTCACGCCGTAATAGGCAGCATGATCATTCCTATGCTTAGCAATCAACCAGTCTATAAATTCTTTCTTTAAATAACCTCTATTGACAAAAGCATTTAAATTATCGTAGGCCATCTCCTGTAACCGTGGTGATGTTTTTAGCCAAACACCAAACGGCAGACCAAAGCCCTGTTTGGTTTTGTAGAGTATTTCATTGGGTAAAAACCCTTCCATACCTGCCTTAAAAAAATATCGAAGCTTATTATTCTTCATTTTAATTTCGCCAGGAACGGTTTCTGAGTAAGCGACCAAGTCATCATCCAACAATGGAAACCTGACTGCAACACCTGCCATATCACACATCGTTTTCACCTTGCGTAAATCATTATCCGCCAACGTTTGCTTCCAATCCAAGTAAAGCATCTTATGTAGCGCAGATATATCACCCAGAGCATTATAGGTTTCGCGCATGATTTTGAATGGCGAGTCTAAATCCAACTGCTGAATGTAGCGGGCTTCTAATAGCTTGTTATTAGGCTCGCTGAGAAAAAAATTATATGTCTGCATTCTATCCGGCAACATCACCTTAGCTTGCTCAATATAACTTCTCGCTTTACGAATCAAACCCACATTAGTTTTCGCAAACATACCAAACAATAATGGCTCAAGTACACCATCACGCAATAACTTAGGCACTTTTTGATACATTTCGAACACCAGCATTTTTGCATAACGCTCATTGCCCGCAAACAACTCATCCCCTCCATCACCTGCTAACAAAGTATGCACACCGTGTTCTTTGGCCAACTTGGCACAATAATACGCGGGCACAGCAGATGAATTGCCAAACGGCTCGTCAAAAGACGAAGCAATGAGAGGGATTAAATCAGCTACGTCGTCAGGCGTCACATAATACTCATGCGCGTTAAGCCCAAAATGATTGACCGCAATGCGGGCGTATTCAATTTCATCATAACCTTCCTGGTCAAAGCCCATAGAGAAAGTATCTACCTTCTCACCCGTAATCTTTGCAGCCATACCAGATACCGATGAGCTATCAATTCCTCCACTCAAAAAACAACCAAATGATTCTGAAGGTATAGAACGCTTGACACCTTGTTCTACTTTTTCTCTTAATTTCGTTTTTTCCAGCTCGAAATCAAAATTCTTATTAGCCGCAAAACATGGTTTCCAATAATCCTGTTCCGTCAACTTACCCGATTTTAAAATGATCGATTGGCCAGGCTTTAATTTTTTGACACCCGCATAAATACTGAGAGGGCTGGGAATCGTATGATAAAAAAGATAGTTATAAATAGCATCAGGATCTATATTTAAATTAAGACCCAATTTAGCGAATGACTTTAAATTACTGGAAAAATACAATTGGCCATTGATCTCTACATAGGCAAGCTTTTGAATACCCATACGATCGACTGCTAACATTATTTCTTGTTTAGGCTTATTAATCAGCGCAAGACAAAAGTCACCTCGCAAATGCTCTAAGAATTTTTGTGCATATTTCTTATAGCCATGAATACAAGCTATCGCCGCTCCATGTTCATGGTCTAGATGCTGTAGCTCAGGATCAATCCAATCTATATTTCCGTAAATTGCAGTTTGCAAGCCATCGAGTTCCGCTACCGATGAAGAGTAATCAATGGCTGTCAATAATGTATTTTCGCCTTTTAATGTTTGCACACTAGAAGATAGCGGTGTATATAAACCTGCTATCATTTTTGCAATATCAACATCACCGAGCACATTAAAATAGCCACATATTCCCGTCATATTTTACCCCAAACTCCATTTTGCAATTTCAAGGTCACGATAGTGTCATAGTCGGGGGATTAAAGCTAGATTACAGAAACTGACTATAATCTCGTTGCTGCAGCAACTAAAGCGCTCAATATAAAATGCTTACAAGATAACAACTTTTTCATATTTCGCCGACTTAATTCAGCAAAATAATATCATTTTTTAACCGCTAACAAAAAAGCACCCGAGTAACATCTCGAGTGCTTCATCCTAGATATCTGCAGTTGGACGAGCTGAAGTGTCTCCGTTTGTAACCAGTAGATCACCAAGCAATGGCGTGTTTTTAGGCGAGACGTAAACGCGGAATAGTGAGGCGCTACGCAGATACCCAAGTATAACCCCAATCAGGTTTTGCGACGCAACCGCATTATCCCAATAAATATCAACATAAAGGCCGTTGCCCAAACATTCACAGCACCAAAGCTTAGTTTGACGCTACTCTTTTCAGCCTCATCGTTGTCGTCACTAATATCAGGGGTTGAACCTGGGTCGGGCGTTGGACCTGGATCAGGCGTTGGCGTTGGATCAGGTGTTGGAGCTGGATCAGGCGTTGGAGCTGGATCAGGCGTTGGAGCTGGATCAGGTGTTGGAGCTGGATCAGGTGTTGGAGCTGGATCAGGTGTTGGAGCTGGATCAGGCGTTGGCGTTGGCGTTGGATCAGGTGTTGGCCCAACTCCACCTTTCACTTTCTCTACCAATATCACATACATGCTTGTGTTAGCGATGTTTCCACCTAATACAACATCACCCGGCATGAACATCTTTTTATAGACAGCAAAATCACTATCATCTGTAGATAATATATGTTCGGTTACCTGCCAACCTTGTGATTCTGCCCAGCTAGGTAGGCTAGAATTCCTAACATCATAACCAAGATACACTATCACTTCATGACTAACACTAAATTGTAAAAAGGCCTCACCCGTTGAGTTTTTATCATTATTAGCGGTCTGTAAATAATTTAAACCTAATAAAACATCCGGTATTTGTGTGTAACGATAATCACGATCCATGTAAACCTTACTATTAACATCTAAAATACCCCATACATAGTTTGTACGCGTAGGCACTCCAAGCGACAATTCATCACGATATATGACATCAATACGAGCATTACTTTGCATAACATTAGGGACTGAGGCTATATCATAGATATTATTCAAACTAACCGTATAGGTAACATCCACCTTTAGCGTTTCCACTGATAAAGTCGCTATCATGCCATCTTGACTTAATTCAATAGCACTAATAGTACGAGCAGGTAAAAGACTGTAATTCGTAATTTCAGTTGCACTCGTTGTCCCCACCGCTTCGTCAAATGTTATGACGATCGCTGTACCCGTATTATTTACATAAGCGGCTTCAATCATTGGTGCAGTATTATCACTTAAAGTAGCAATTGAGACCGTTGCGGTTAAATCACCTCTAAGACCGATGCCGTTAACCGCCTGAACTTGATAGTCATAAACGGTATTTTCACTTAAGCCGGTATCTGTAAAACTTAATCCGCTAACTTGGGCAATATTGACACCCTCTCGATAAACTGCGTAAGCCCAAATTCCACTTTCTGCATCAATGGCTGCTGCCCAAGACAATACAATATTCGAATCTGATTCTGTATCCGCCGTTAAGCCGTTAACCAACCCAGGGGGAGTAATATCGTTGAAACGCACGCCGTAAAAAGGCTCAGGTTTGCCGCGTTCTAACGCACCCAAGTCTGGCGCCACGCCTAAGTAACCATCGTTTATGTTGACTAAAACCTTGCCTGCATCAACCGCATTAGAATCAGCATGCAAAGCCAAGCTAATCGGTGAACGAAAAAGGGTTGAATCAGTAGCTCCCTCTGTCAAAATAGGTTCGTCTTGTTCAAAAATCGTGCTATTTAACAATACACCATTGGCTTCATACGGAGAAGAGATAGACAGAGAATTAAAACTTCCCCATGATCCACTCATTTGAAAACTGCCATCCGGAAAATAACCGTTATAATCTATACTCGCATCTTGCAACGGCGGATAAATCTTTACCGGACTCGTAGTGCCAATAGTCAAGTTATTAAAAAACTGAAAATTATCTAAATAATCAGTGGAATATTGTGTCCATGCAGGACCTGCACGGACTGCGGTATTATGAAATATATAAAACCCCGTTGGATTATCATTCAACTTATAAGGCAAGTTCCTCACTGTATTGTAAATAATATTTTTAAATACATAAGCAGGACCACCCCAGAGCGGTTGCATACTAATACCCGTTGCAGAATTCATAATTCGGTTTGCAAAAACACGAATATTTCTTTCGCCATCATCTAATTCGAAAGCATCATCACCGCCCCACAATACTTCATTGCCGTAAAAATCAACGGCTCGAGTTGGAATATTGCTATAGCTGCTAAACCCAAATGTATCACCAAACCCTGACATAGTATTGTGACAAACAACATGCCCCTGTCCGGTAATCGCGATGCCTTCCAAATTCCAAGTAGCTCGGCTAACATCAGGCCACACAGCGCCCTTACCTTCCATGACGTTATCACAAATATAAAAATTTTCTAGCGCATAATCGCGTGCATTAATACCTTGATTAATATTTGTCATTTTATTACGGCGAATCACAACGTCTGTCAATGAACCCGTCGCGCTACCATCAATGCTTCCTCCCCAGTTACTGCCCTGGAAATGCATATTTTCTAAAATAATATACGAGCCTCGCACTTTAAAGCCATTACCTTGGCCAAGTGCATCGATGAGTACGCCTTGCTGAGTCTCACCGCGAACGATAATAGGATTATCGGCGGTTCCACTTTTACTGATAGATAATGTGCCAGTATAAGTGCCATTAGCTAATGTAATTACGTCACCCGGCAAAGCATCTGCCAACGCAGAATCAAGTTCGGTTTTGTTGCTAACATTAATATAGTTTGGTGTTTGTGGCAGGTCTGGGGGAGTAGATCGGGTGCTGGCCATCACTATTCGCTCCGCACTTCCACCATCCGGGTCAGTTACCGTCAATTTTAACTCGTAGCTTGTATCTTCATCTAAACCAAATACACTGCCTGCGAATTGCGGATTGATCGTAAAGTCATGCGTATACCAATCACTTAATTGCTCAGGATTAACGCGCAACATAGGCAAAGCATCACGCCAAGTTACTTCACCTATTTTGCGAAAACTGAGGTTCACCGTTGCGTTTTTGTTAGCATCACCCGTGTAAGGTAATGCCACACCCAAGCAGCATAGCGTCGAATTATCGAGTTCTACCGCACCTACATTGATGTCATTTGATGCCTGGGCGGCCTGGGCTGAAAAAAAAAAACACAATGCAGCCAAGCCCCCTTTACGCAGCATTTGCAAACTTTGGCTGCGGAAGAAAAGTCCTGCAGCCAAGACCAGCATTAATATCCACAGATCAACGGAACCAAAACGCACTGTTGAACTATCACTTGAAGTTTCGTCATCAGTACCTACATCAACTGGATCTGGTGTCGGTGCCGGATCTGGTGCCGGATCTGGTGTCGGCGTTGGATCTGGCGTCGGTGCCGGATCTGGTGTCGGCGTTGGATCTGGCGTTGGTGTCGGATCTGGCGTTGGTGTCGGATCTGGCGTTGGTGTCGGATCTGGTGTTGGTGTCGGATCTGGCGTTGGATCTGGTGTCGGTGTTGGATCCGGCACTGCTGCACCCGCAGGTTCCACTACCACCATATACATACTATTTCCATTGTATTCATTACTACCCAAGCTCACCACACTTGTAGCAAAAGCTTTTTTATACATCTGATAGGTAGTATCCGACGTCACTAACTGCATACCCGTTTGCAATTCCCAAGCACTCAACCATTGGGGCAGTACTGATACGCTACGCGAGTCATAACCAACGTATACATTAACTGCTTGATTGACTTCAAAACTGATATAATTGTCATCAACAGCATCATCAGCTTTGCTCTCGTTAGAAGTCATCAAATAATCGAGATCAAGTAATTCATTAGATATATTTGTGTATGCAAACCCTCTGTCTACAAACACCTTGGCATCAATAGACAGACTACCGCCCCATTGTGCAGCACGACTGTTGGCCACCGTCGCGTCACCTAATACCAATGCACCTGTATATACAATATCGGCAGTATTATTGCTGGCAATCAAATTAGGACTAACTGCAGTATCAACGACACCGTTTATTTCAATATTATATGTTACACCAACGGTTAATTGCGCTACCTGTAAAGTCACTGTTTTACCATCAAGACTTTGCTCAACGCTACTGATGGACAAGACTGGATCAATGGAATAATTATCCCCATTAAGCGCAGATGAAGCTTCTAATACTTCACTAAATTCCAATACGATACGAGTTCCATTTAAACCCACACTAGCCCTAACAAGGGCTGGCGCAATATTATCGGATAACGTTGTGACACTGATCGCATTACTCATTACACTTTCGAGCATTACACCATTAACCGATGAGACCTGATAATTATAAGCCGTCGTTTCTGCGAGATTATTATCTACAAAACTGGTTTCGCTCACACTGGCAATACGCACACCATCTCTATAGATATTGTAAGTACCAATGTTACTCTCAGGATCTTGGGCAGCAACCCAATCTAATGCAATACTATCGTAACTCGTCGCATTACCGCTTAATGAGGTAGGCATCGAGGGAGGGGTATCGTCATTAATTTGATATAAACGATATGCCCAAGCTTCAACTTGGTTACTGCAATTATAAGTCACTAGCCAAGTGACATTATTAATAGGATCATATTTTAAATTACCGTGGACACGACCTTGACAAGTATTAGGTTCATCACCCGTAAATTCAGTCCACGCATTGGTTTCAGGATCAAAAATATAAGTGCCTACTCCACCACGATAAGCAACCACTTTATCGTTAATACGATCATAAGCCAATCCATAACCGCCCCCTGCTGGAGGAAGAGAGCCGGTTGCATTCACTTTCTCCCAAGTCGTGGTGACTACATCATATTTCCACAATTCGTTGAGATTATTCCATTCACCAGCAAATCTATAGACCACTTTGCGCTTAGAATCATATTCAGCAACAATTTCTATCGCACGAGTGGGGCTACCTGTTGTGCTTATTAATTCCCAGGTATCAGAATCGTGGTAATAGTGATACGTTTTTTTACCAAAAATCGCCACTAAAACTTTATTCTGTTCATCATAGGCCGCTGCGCCAGCATCTGCTGTACCCCAAAATGCACTTCGTAGAGCGCCATCATTATTCAGATACCAAGGAGACAAATTTTTATAAGTCCACTTATTAGTCTTAAAATCATAAGTCCAGTTATCTGGTGGGTAATGCATACCCAGCACGTCCCCAGGCACACTCACGCCTTCGGCCTGGATTTCACGAGTTAATGTAGTTGAGTCCGGCGTATAACCACCAAAACTAATCATCACACCCGCATCAGAAATAAACTCTATCATGTCATAAGTATGGCGATTTATAGGAAGACCGGAGCCAAGAAGCTTCCCAGGAGTATTGTTATAGTCATAATTGGAACCTACATAATTACTAGACGGATCAGGTTCGTACATTCGCTTCCAGGTAAGTGTCATGGTATCGAAAGCCCAAACTTCGTTACCCGAATAATCATTATGGCCACCACCAAACACGAGTAACTGCCGGTTAAGACTAT
>CAZWUO010000051.1:0-20346 GCA_964636675.1 uncultured Ectothiorhodospiraceae bacterium | reverse complement strand
TGGAAGGAATAGGGCGTGTAATAAGGCCTAAATCTATAACGCCACGGGTATATATCTCGATTAGATTTCGATCTCTCTGGGTCGGATTTCCCAGCAGCCTTTATATGACAACAATTATATGACAACAATGAGCCACAGATAAACGAGGCTAAGCAAAGCCATTATCGCGATACCTGCTTTACTCCAAAGCGCCATCAATTTATCTGGTCTGTCCTCTTTTTTTATTGTCTCTCCTTGCATGACTTGGTAGCTGATGTAGGCGATCACAGGGGCCGAGATAAAAGAGACGACGGTGGCGATGGTAACAATCAACCCCATCGCGCCCAGTGATAAGAAGGCCATCGCCAGTAATGCAGTGCCAAAAAAACCGACCTTGAAATCAAGCATTGCTTTCGGCAGTGAGAGTCGTTGGCTATTTTTACGATTGTTCTCTTCCGACTACAAAATAGTGGCTGCGGCGATAAGCACTAAGATCGCCGGTATGTGAGGCTGTTTCTGAGTATTGTGATCATGTCGAGTCCTAGTGTGTGATTGCTGCTAAGACCGAAACTTACCGAATGTTAATAGACGTTGTCGCGTGGTGTTATATGAATGGTTCTAAGAGGTCGTTAACGGCTGCAATTTTTACTTGAACGGTTGGAGCCGATTCATCGATGCGTGAGCCGTAGAAGTTAACCGTTTTCTAAAACCACTCATCTCAAAATAATTACCGTTCACACCCCTATACCGACTCTTGGTCAAGTACCGATTGCCAGTACTGCTTCATTTTTATAGCCTCTGAATAACCTTGTATCAGTTGGAGGCAGAATCTATGGACATAATTTCATCTATTATTGATAAACAAGCGCTTGATGAAGATGCAATCAAAAAACTCTATGGCGTCGAGTATATTGATGCAGGACTAAATAAAATTGTGGAAGCAACAATAGACGATTTATATTTTTTTAAGACATTCATTGGCGAACACAATATCACCGTTGATAAAGGCGACTCAATATTTTATTTATCAGAGGATGAAAGAACGGCGCATGTGAAATCTGGAGCTACTCGCATTACAAGTCACCATGTCGCAACAATAATTCGTGGCTACATGCCTGAAGACAAATCATCAACTCTAACAAGAAAAACGAGCTTACCTTATGTGAATGGTTGCTCAACAAAACAGGTATTTCCGCCTGAAAGGCCGGGGGATCCAACATTACAATTGCTGGATATCCCTCCCTATTCTTCAGAGCAATCGCATCATATTAATGGCGGGTGTCCTTTATTTGTTTATTGACCCTAAAATAATTATTGAAAAAATGTGTCGTATCGCTAAAGAAGCTGTTGTCATCGAGACAAATTATCCACCAAGTATACGTACAAAAAAGCTACCGCCTCATGCCGCAATTACAGAATACATCTATGAGCAAGAAGTGAATTTGGCCGGTGAAAATGAATCATTGCTAGGCATTAGTGCTACTTCATCTCTTCGAGCGATGGATCTTATGTTTGGTTTACAAGGGTTTGAAAAGGACAAACAAAAATTAGATTTCCCAAAAAATAAAAGCATGTTGAATTACGGAGGTGAAGAGTCTTTTGACTTGAAAATACCCTTGCGTCTTGCTGCTTGTTATATGAAAAATAATTCAATAAAAATGAAATCACTGGAAGATAATCTTCCACAAAGAAAAGGATTTAGACGTTCGTGGGAACATCACTATTCCAGCAAAGTTCGCACTCTTGAACGTAATAAAATATTTCGACAATCGGTTGATAAAATTGATTCGTGGCGATTCGATGAAAATGTTGCGAATCAGTTTTTAGAAATAGCTGAGCGAGAGATCCCAGATTATCAACGTGTCATTGATAAAACCCTACAAGTGATCAACAAATGTGACTTTCATTCACCCAAGATTATTGATGTAGGTAGTGCAATAGGAGAAACATTGAAACGATTGCATGATGAAGGATACCGGAATCTCTATGGCGTGGATAACTCCAGGGCAATGCTTGACCAATCGTTTAACAAAGCAACATTAATATACTCAGAAGAATTCCCAATAGATAGCGGCCCCTTTGATGTCGTTATCGCGAACTGGGTATTGCACTTTATTGATCAAAGAGACGAATATTTACAGACGATAAAATCGGCATTAAGCCACAATGGAATATTGATATTAACTGAAAAGGTAACCTCATCTTCTCTTACTCATTCACTTTATGATGAATTTAAGCGAAAAAATGGAATGACGGATAGCGAGATTGATAAAAAGCGAAACCGGTTAAAAGGAGTATTAACAACACGCTCCCTAAGCTGGTACCTGAGGGCGCTCTCAGAGGCTGGGTTTAACTCTGTTGAGATTATTAATGCTAACTCGGTATTTATTACGTTCCTAATACAACAAAGTAGCATATCTATCAACGACAACGAGGGAGTGTAGAGTCATGTGGTTAGAAATGGAACTCGATACTTTCAAAATCAGACAGAGTGGTTTTTTTGAAAAAATAGGCGTTCAACATGTTTTATATATCTCTCCTGGAATTGAAAACATAAATTCAGTACGCGACTTGATAGAGCAAGATCGAGGTATCGCAATCGAAATAGACATGATCAACCGGCTTGTCACCTTTGGCCGTGACTATCTTGGCCAGTACCCTTTGTTGTTCATGTATATAGCTGGTAAATTATTTTTAACCGATGATATGTTGCACATTGACGACTGGGTCAAAAAAAACAATATCAAACTTACCTTGTCTGAAGAATCTATGGCACTGTACTTTTCACTAGGTTATGTGCCACAGGGGATGGCCTTGTTTGATGAAATAACTTCATGTAAGAATGTCACGCTCTATCATTATAAAAACAGTAAAGTCACCGAAGAAGATGTATTTTTTCCAATAAAAGAAATAGAGAATCACTCTATTCATGATGTAGGAGAATGCCTCTCTGAGGAAGTGTCAAAGCTAAAAAGTAAACACAAAAATTTTGACGTCTGGTGCTCAGGGGGAATCGACTCATCTATTATGGCTCATTGTTTTGGCCATGATGAAAACACATCTGAAATATTGACATTAGGTTACGACGAAAAAACGAGAACTGAATTTGGTGATGGTGAAATTCAATATGCCCGTGAAATGGCCCAGCACTGCCAATCACCATTACGTTATGCGCAGCTCTCATCGGATAATTTTTTAAATTTTCACAAAGAATTTACTGCAGGCCATATCAGTCCAGTCATTGATACCTGTGTTATTGCCAAATATGCATTGGCGCGCGAAACACGCAATATAGCAATCACTGGTGAAGGTGGAGACCCGATTTTCGGTGGCGTAAAAAATACTGGCGTATTATTCGCTCACACCCAGTTTCCTAAACTGTCACTGGGATGGATCTATGCTCAAGCACATTGCCAATTTTTTAACAGATTAAATGAGATATTCATTCATGGCAAAGATTTATCAGATTATGTTGTTGAATATTTAACGAAAAAAATCGATCGCTATCCTGGCGAACTTCTTCGAAAATTATTTTATCTGAATACGATTGAAAAACAAGGTGGAATGATTTTCCCGCAAACTTATTATCCTGAAAAACGACATGGAATATCAACATACCATCCGTTAACCCATTTAAGCGTGTATCAATCAGCGTTTCAGCTCGCGGATAGTGAAAGATATATCTACCCAGATGGGAAATTAGTACTGAGCAAATTATTTCGGAAAAAAATACCTGGTAGTATAATAAAACGAAAAAAATCAGGGACCATTATTCCTCTTAAAAGCTTTATAGGAAATATGCCTGCTGCTTATACGGACGTGGCCAACTTAAAGTCCACAGGTTTCTTCAGTGACAAAGTATTTGAGCAAGTTAACGTCTCCAATGAAGGAGAATCACAATTGCTAATCTATGGGTTTATTACACTAAATCAGTGGCTATTGAATAGAAAAGGAGTGGGTTATGTCTGATATATACCCCTGCCGAGTGGTCATTACCAACAACAAGAAGCTAGCTCGACATTTTAATGAAGACCCAGAAAACACATTGATGGCATCTCATTGCCTTACCGTTGAAGAGGCCATTTGTTTGTTTGAAGAAAAAAGAAAAATAGAAACGATTGTGCTCATCAATGGAGAGGGGGAAAAACTCATTTGCCAGCTCGCGGATCAACTTGAGTGGGGTAAAGGAGATATGCCCGATGTGGTACGTATTGATGTGCCAGATAATAATGAAATTGCGGCAACTGGTATAAAAATAAGAATCTACGAATCATCTCTATTATTTTTATGGACAGGGTGACAGCAGAAAATAATTTTTCAAAGTTTCGTAGAATATAGAGAAAAAATATATATGCTTAATCTAACCAAAGAAGTTCGGCAGCGGATAAAATTTGAGTTGTATGAAAATGAAGTTATAGTATGGGCTGAACAATCATCTCCAAATAAATATACAAAACTAATTGCCAAGATTTTTGTTTATATATCATTGCCAATTTTTATTGTCATATTCATTATTATGCTCGACAGCCCTATTTTTGCAATTTTATTATCAGTGATCATACATGCCTGTATCTTGTCATTTTTTGAGTACAAAAAAGCTATTTATATGATTACTAATTCCAGAGCTATTGTATTATATTACTCTAAAGATGAAAAAATAGTTTCCTATTATCCCGATCAGTTAATAACTATTAAGACAAAGAAAAAATTCGGGGCCAGAGGAGATATAATATTCTTTACGAAAAACTACAAAGCTGACCTTGAAGGTAAACAGGAGACTGGAAATAACTTTATAAACATTAAGGATGTCAATAGAGTTGAGGCGTTATTAGAACGATTGGAAAATAGCGCGAACCGTTAACTAATCGCACCAAACTCCTTCATATAATTACGACTAACAGGAATAGTCTCTCCGCCGTAAGTATGAACCTGCCCTAGACCATTCTCCATCTTCTCAATATACTTTATCGCTTCTGGATTGATTAAATGTTGTCGGTGGCAGCGCGTTAGCGGAGCGTTCTCTTCCAGGACTTTCAATGAGAGGCTGGAATGAAACTCCTGGCCATCTTCTCGGGTAACAATATGAGTGCCGGTCGTGGGGCTGGAGAAGGCACGGCAGACATCCTTTGTATTGATCAGATAATCACAATTGCCTTTATAACAGGGGATAAACTGCATCTCTGCCGATAAGCTCTCTATAACGCCTGCTTGTGGCTGATAATCCTCTTTGAGACGTTCTAACGTGACACGCAGACGATCCATTTTGACGGGCTTCAATAAAAAATCGATGGCATTTTTTTCAAATGCTTCGATAGCATGTTCACCGTAAGCGGTGACAAAAACAATTCGTGGCATGTCACTTTTGTCCAACATACTGAGCATCTCAATGCCGGATATTTTAGGCATGTTGATATCGAGAAAAACAACATCCGGGCATGTTCTATTTATCTCTTTAATCGCCTCAAATGCGTTGACACATTTTCCTATAATACTAAATTCTGCGTCTGTAGAAATTTTTTCTTCCAGATCATCACGCGCATGAGACTCATCATCAACAATGAGAGTTTTTATCATCTTTATTCCTTATTATGGGGCAGGCGAATATTCACTTGAGTCCATTGCTCAGGCTCACATGAAATAGTAATTCCATATTCCTCGCCATAGCGTATTTTAATACGATCATCTATTTTCAGTCCGATTCCATTCTGGCGATTTTTTACATACAACCCCGCATTATCTTCGATGGTTAATATCATGTCATCATTATTTATGGTGCCGCTAATCTTAATTATTCCGGTGCCGAGCAGTTCGCTCGTGCCATGTTTGATGGCATTTTCAACAACCGGTTGTAACGTAAAAGTTGGGATCACCTGGCTAAATAGATGTTCAGGAATATCAATATGAATGTGTAGTCGTTCTTCAAAGCGTGCTTTTTCTATTTCGAGGTAAGATTTAACATGTTCCAGTTCGAATTTAAGCGTGGTGGTATCATTGGACGTTTCCAAATTTTTTCTGAAAAAATCGGATAAGTGATGCAATAAATCACGCGCCCTTTTCGGTTGTTCTTTTGTGATATGACTGATGGTTGCAAGTGCATTATAAAGAAAATGTGGATTGACTTGCGCTGTCAATAATTTGTATTGGTCTTCAATGCGTAACTCTCGTTGCCGCTCATAACGGCCTGCTAAAATCTTGCTGGATAGAAGCTGAGAAATATTCTCGCCGAGCTTTCTATTGATGTTACGGAACAGTTTGTTTTTGGGCTCGTACAATCTGATGGTACCAATCACCTGATTGTAAACATCATCTCTGAGTGGAATAATCAATACTGAACCCAAGCCGCAAGAGGCTTCTCGCCTGCATTGATAGTCACTTCTGAATATCACTTTATTTCCCTTAATGGCCTCCAGAGTATCCTCTGAAACAATCAGTGAGCCGGGGATATGATGATCGTCACCCAAGCCAGTAAACGCGAGTAGTCTCTTTGTATCGGTAATGGCAACAGCGCCCACTTGGGTCTCTTGTCGTACTATTTTAGTAATTTTTTTGCTGGTCTCAGGGTTGAAACGAGTGAAGATAATACTTGCTGTTTTCTCGGCTATTTGCCATGCGATCGTGTTGCTGCGAAGTGTGTTACTGGCACGTTTTTGCTCCTTGATCATATACATGATCAGCGCCGCACCCGCAGAGTTAGCAATTAACATTGGCGGCGCAAGCTCCTTGATCAAAGCCCAGGTTTTGGGCACTTCATCAAAAAATACGCCGAACGAGAAAATAATGAACATGTGTCCCAGCACGGCAATAAGGGTGACAATAAAGACAACTCTAGGAGAAAACAAGCGCTCCATTTTGCCATGACGTGATAAGTAATAGTGTACAAGACCCGCCATCAACCCTTCAAGTGTAGTCGCTACCGCGCAGGCTACATCAATATAGTGGATGGGGTCAGTGGCAGACGACATGCTCCAAACTCTATGAATGCCCCCGGTAAGGCCGATAAAAAAACCGACAACAGGCCCGCCCAGTAGCCCACCAAGCACTGCACCAATGGCGCGAGTGTTGGCTATTGCACTATCTGATTCAAATGATTGCTCGCTTAGAAATGTTCCCAAAACACAAAGACCGGAAAAGACTAGGTAGATAACAACTTTATCCGGCAGGGTGAGTGAATTATTTACCAAGCCGTTAAATACAGGCGTTTTGGTGAATAAATAGGCTAAGCCCAAGAAAACCAAAACGTGCTGCAATAAAGAAGGGATATGCTCTAAAAACAAAAAGTCTTGCATTTAAGTTTCGCCACATAGCAATTTATAGAGCAGGAGACTAACACAAGAAAGAAAAGCCATTCAGAAGATATATACGATACTTCAAGTCCGAACGGTTCGGCGAATACGAAATGTGCTATTGAAGAAGACCTCTCAGCTGTACTTGAGAGAGCCAAACGAGTAAAAAATACGGCGCGTAAATTCGATGGAGAACAAGAGGGCTTTGTGTTGCAGCGAAGTGCCGCAAGGACGACAGCGATGGATTTTACGTTTACTGGCCGCTTGGGGTTCACCACGTAATTATTGTGCTGAACCCTTGAAGTGTCGATTTACGATAGAGGAGGTAAGAATTAAACTGAAGCACCTTTACCCGACAATTAATTGTCGGAATGCACTCATCCTCTTTTAGGCTCGGCGTTTTCTAAAACCTTCTTTAGCATGATTTGGGCTGCGGCCAGCATCTAAGGAAATGTTTAATTTTTGCTGGCGGACTCTTACTTTTTTCAAGTGCTCGAAGACTTCTTTAGGCATGCCATCGGGTAATTCAATGGTACTAAATTCGTCGAATAATTTGATATGCCCAATGTGTTGGCTGTCAATTTGTGCTTCGTTGGCAATGGCCCCTACAATATCACCGGGTGTAGCGCCTTGGTTTCTCCCAACTTCAATACGATAGTTAAGCATGTTCATATTTGTATTGCGTCGAAAACGTGGGTTTCTGTCACTAGATTGATCAGACCGTTTGTTATCTCGGTTGCGCTTATCTCCAGAATTTCCGCGTGGTTTACTGCTGAATTTTTCTCGTGTTAGTTTTTGCTCTTTAAGTTTAAGCGGTCGACCTTTTTGCGCAATAAATGCAAGTGCTGCCGCAATTTCATGCGTGCTGATGTCTTTCTCTTGTTCAAACTGAGAGACAATTTGATGCATAAAGCTCAAATCTTCGGATGCAATAATATCGACTATTTGTTGCTTAAACTGAGAAACCCGTTTTGAAGTAACATCTTCGGTGGATGGTAATTGAATTTTCTCAATGCGTTGTTTGGTCGCGCGTTCAATAGCGCGCAACATTCTGGTTTCGCGTGGAGAAACAAATAGAATAGCGGTTCCTGTTCTGCCCGCGCGACCTGTGCGACCGATGCGATGAACATAGGCTTCGGTGTCATAAGGAATGTCATAATTAACCACGTGAGTAATGCGTGGCACATCAAGTCCTCTTGCGGCTACATCGGTAGCAACGAGAATATCCAGTGATTTGTTTTTAAGGTTTTCGATGGTTCGTTCACGCAATGCTTGGTTCATATCGCCATTCAAGGCCGAAGCAGAATGACCGCGAGCTTCGAGCCTTTCGGCAAGCTCCACGGTTTCGGTTTTTGTTCTAACAAAAATAATGACCGCGTCAAAGTCTTCTACTTCGAGTATTCGAGTAAGGGCATCTAATTTGTGCAAACCACTCACTTGCCAATATTTTTGATGAATCGTGGATACGGTTTGTGTCGCGGCTTTTATTTTGACTTCTTTGGGCTCTCTTAAGTATTTTTTGGCAACACGTCGAATGACTTCGGGCATGGTGGCAGAAAATAATGCGATTTGTTTTTCCTGAGGCGTTTGTGTCAGGATCCACTCAACATCGTCAATAAAGCCCATTTTAAGCATTTCATCAGCCTCATCGAGAACCAAGGCGCGTAAAGATTTTAACGAGAGAGTTTTGCGCCGTAGATGATCCATTACGCGACCCGGTGTGCCGATAATCACCTGAGCACCACGCCTTAACTGTCTGAGCTGCGTTGCCATACTTTGCCCGCCGTAAATAGGCAATACATGAAAACCTTTGAGGTGTCTCGCATAGACTTGGAAAGCTTCTGCGACTTGAATGGCTAGCTCGCGTGTGGGTGCAAGCACCAAGATTTGAGGCTGCTTAAGGCTTACGTCAATATTATTGAGCAAGGGAAGCGCAAATGCGGCTGTTTTACCGGTACCTGTTTGTGCTTGGCCGAGAATGTCATGACCTTCGAGTAGATATGGGATGCTCGCTGCTTGAATTGGCGACGGAGTTTCATAGCCAATTTCTTTGAGTACTTTTAAAATGGGAGCGCACAGGGCTAACTCCTGAAAACTAGTTACAGAGGGTGTCATTAATCATGCCTTTCAGTAGGAGGTTATTGTTGAGACTGCCTGCCTACTTAATAACCATGTGGTATTGCAAAGGAGCGGATTATACACGAAGTCGATGAAAAATAAAGAAAAAGATCTTCTGGATAATAAGGTATACTGATTCTTGTTATTTATCTTTATGATTATCAATGAGCTACCACATTATATTTTTGGGATAAGCCAGCAGCGGCATTAACCCAATCACGCTACCAACGGTTTGAGTTGTTATGAGTTATCTACGGGTGGACTTAATCAAGGGTGAGAAGAAGCGTGTTACCGGTCATGGATGGGTAAACATCTCGATGGGTGTGGTTTTGTTATGCGGATTTATAAATTCGGTGTTGGCGGCTCCTACGACGACGATTGCAGTGACCTCAAGCTTTATAAAACCGGCGCAAGACATAGTGCATAAGTTTAGTCGCCAGACAGGTTTCAAAGTTCGTCTCGTCAGCGCTTCTACCGGGAAGTTGTATACGCAGATTATCAACGGAGCGCCTTTTGATCTGCTACTCGCAGCAAATAAGAGGGAGCCTCAACGCTTGGAAGAGAGTGGTCTAGCAATTAAAAGTACCCGTTTTACCTATGCGATTGGTCGGCTTGTATTATGGAGTACGGATGCTACTTTATTCCACGCAGATCGTGGTTTAGAAGTGTTTAAGGATTTGCGGATTAAAACCCTTGCGTTGGCCAATCCGCAAATGGCTCCGTATGGTGAGGCTGCGGAGTATATACTAAAAAATGCCAAGCCATTGGGCTCTCGGATTTCGATTGCAGTGGGTGACAACGTGGCGCAAGCTTTTTTGTTTGTGGCTTCTAAATCCGCAGACCTCGGTTTTGTAGCTTTATCTCAAGTGCTCGATAAACAAAGTAAAATAACCGGGAGTTATTGGCTGATTCCTGAAAAAATGCATGCACCGATTAGTCAGCAAGCCGTTTTGCTAAGCAGAGCAAAAAAAAACACCGTGGCTAAATCATTCCTCCAATATTTACAATCAAAAGAAGCCGCGCAAATTATTGTTGCGGCGGGATACCGCATACCCAGAATGAGTAGACAAGCAGAATAACAATGAATGTGCTCGCGCATAACGAGGTTTATGATGCCATTTTATTAACCTTGCAATTGGCTTCGGTGACGGTTTTATTGCTGTTGTTATTCAGTATTCCATTTGCATGGTGGTTAGCCCATACGCGGGTTCGTTTTAAGCCTGTATTAGAAGCCATTACCGCGTTACCTCTGGTTTTACCACCGACGGTGCTCGGTTTTTATTTGTTAATGGGTATGGGGCCGGAGGGGCCGCTAGGCATCCTTTGGGAGGGGATGACAGGTGAGCGGCTGGCATTTACTTTTTCTGCCTTAGTCATTGCCTCCTGTGTTTATTCCCTGCCTTTTGTGGTGCAGCCCTTGTTGACGACATTCGAGGCGCTGGATAAAAATATCGTACATGCTGCTTGGACGCTCGGCGCTTCGCGTATAAAGACTTTTTTTGTTGTTGTGTTACCACTTTCTCAGCGCGGAATATTAACCGCCATCGTGCTCGGGTTTGCGCACACGGTAGGGGAATTTGGCGTGATATTTATGGTGGGTGGAAATATTCCCGGTGAGACCAAAGTTGTATCTATCGCCGTTTATGAGCGTGTTGAGATGCTGGATTTCACAACGGCACACCAGCTTTCTGCGGGTTTGCTGATTTTTTCCTTTAGCGTCCTCTTTATTGTTTATGGCTTAAATCGTAAATGGGCTTTGCGTACGTGAGCGGTTTAGATATAAAGATTAAACTTGCACGTGAAAAATTTCTTCTCGATGTGGATATCGCCATAGACTGTGCAAAGGTAACGACGATTATTGGCCCTTCAGGGAGTGGTAAAAGTAGTTTACTCAGCGCGATAGCCGGGCTTATCAAACCCAATGATGGGTATATGAATTACCGGGGCGAAACCTGGTATAACCAAGCGCAAAATTGTTTTGTGGCCACACAGCAAAGACACTTAGGTATGGTTTTTCAGGATTATGCGTTGTTTGATCATTTGAATGTGGAAAAGAATATTGGGTTTGGCGTTAACGGCATTGATGCGGGTCAAAAGATTAATATATGGTTGCAAAAGTTGCATCTTAGCGAGCAACGCACATTGTATCCCAAGCAGCTCTCAGGTGGGCAACGCCAACGTGTCGCATTGGGCAGAACCTTAATCACTAGTCCTCGATTATTGTTGCTCGATGAGCCTTTATCTGCGGTTGATGCTTCTTTGCGTGAGGTGCTTAGCCGCGAATTAAAAATGCTTATTCAAACGAGTAAAGTACCCGTAATTCATGTGACGCATGACTTGGCCGAGGCACAATACTTAGCCGATGAAATATTAGTGATGGATAAAGGAAAAATCATCGCGAGTGGGAATACGCACAAGGTATTTCGGCAGCCGCAACATTTAAAGGTTGCAAAAATTGTGGGATGGAAAAATATTCTCAAAGTGGCAGCGCGCTATCGCAACCAGGTTAGCGGAGTCTGGGGCAGTGCGCTACTCGCGCAGGACTCGTTGCCTGGATTGTCAACAGCGGCATACATTGCCATTCGACCTGAGCATATCAACATCGTAGCGGAAAAGGCAATGCAAAACGGCATCGAAGTCACGGTTCGGGAAGTGATGGATAAAGGTGCGTTCAAAGAGTGGGTTTGTAGTTGCTCGGATGGCTCGAGTTTGGTGCTGCATAGGCCGTGGCAAGAATCACTTCCTGAGCCTGGGAAAGTCATTAATTTATATTTTCCACCGCAATATATTCAAATTTTGGCGGAGTCCGCATCTTAAGGCAACGACTCGTGCAAAGATCTCGACTCACCATTTATATCCCACCTGTATTCCACTTGCCCAATCTGGGCTGGCTTTCGAAAAGCCCTTAATCACGTAGTAGGTATAGCGTATCGCGTGTTTGGATTTGTGTTGTAGATAGAGCATGAGTTCTTTTCTTGGTTCACCTGTTGAAGTCGCTGACTGGCGATAGTCAGCGATCACGCCTGATGTCAATATTGCGTTGAAGGTGTGTGATGCTCCGCTTGAAATGGCAGCGGTATTATTGAGTGTTGGGTCATAACGCCACCGGTAAGCCAGTTTGAATGTTAACCAGTTGTTGGCGAAACCTTGATACATATTGCTGCTTAATTCGGCGTCGAAGCGGTTTACCCGACGACTCGGTGTATGAGTGGCCGTGGGAATTTTGACTTTGCCACCAAAGTCGATGAATTGCATAGAGTACGGAAGGCTAACTATTTGATGCAGGCTCACATAGGTATTGCCTAAGCCTTGATTGCTTTCGAGTAACGAAGATTTTGTGCTATTGGGATTGTCGATGCTGTTAACACTTGTTGCAATTTTGAATCGTGTCGATAAATACTGCAATTTGAGTGCAACGGGAATGGATTGAATAATGATATTTGAGTCGTCGTAATACCGTCCTTCACTGTAAAAATAACCAAGACTGAGCGTTTTTTTTAAATTTACGGCGGCATTTGCCGAAAAAGAAACGCCCATAACGGGGATCATAAAATAAAGAATACAGCATGCAGGGTTCACTCGGAATCCATGTGTGCTGACAAAGTTAAAAAATTTATAGAATAAAAACATATTACTACTCAGTGTTACCGTTTTTTTATTGCTAAGTCTCAGTGAAAATTTGATGTATTCGATGTCATTAAACAACAGATATTTAGGGTTTTGTTATTGACATGGGAAATATTCCCATATATTCTCAGGTAAGAAATGGGAAGAAATTCCATTTTTTTCGACTACGAGGTTAACCGCATGAAAATCGCAGCAGATTTTACAATATCATTCCTCTGTATATTAGGAATATTTATCATTTTAGCGACAAATGGGTGTCAGCAAAATACATCATCTTTAGATGATGGGAAGGATATCACTGAAAAATCCAATACTCAGCTTAAAACCGCACTCACGAGTGAGGAATTTGAAAAAGACCTTAAGTCATATTTTAACACCATGCTGGCGGCACAAACCGCACCGGGTTTTTATGAAGACGGAGCACGTGCGACGATTGCTACCACTGATTTGGCGGCTGAATCAGCACCGGAAATGGATGACATCGTAAGTAGTCTTAGTGGCACCAATCTTATTGAAGCGGGTGTCGATGAGTCAGATCTCGTGAAATCAGACGGTCGGTATTTATATATTGGACGCCAAGCTACCTTTGCATGGAATGATGCGGGTGGGGATATGGTTTTGGAAGGACCGATGACTGCGCGACCTGATCGAGCGGTTAATGTGGTGAGTGACGAAATGATGGGATATCCGACCATCGACAAATCTAAACGCGTCAATCCCGCAGGCATACGCATCATGCAATTGGACAATACGACGCCTAAAGCTTCCGAAGTAGCCACGATTGATTTTGCAGACAACGTGGTACAAGTTTTAGGTTTGTATCTACCAAAAATTAAAAATGCTAGCGAAACTAAACAGCTAGTCGTGGTGGCTAATATCAGTACGCAACAAAAAACACACATCTATCAAACGAATAACGTGCGTATTAGTTCGTATGATATTACGGATCCCGGATCAGCAAATTTACTGTGGGAGTTTGAAGTCGAAGGTTATTACCACGCGAGCCGAAGTTTAAACGGAAAAATCTATTTGATTTCGTCAAAACAATTATGGCTAGAAGGTTTAGAGCTTTATAATACTTCCCCCGTTGTGCAGGCAAAAAATACCCAGCTCGTTGAAAATATGAAAATAGGGGATTTATTACCGGCTACTTGGATTAACGGATTGAAAAAAGAAATGGTAAGTGCGACAGACTGTATTATTCCTGACAAAACCAGCGCCGATACGGTGTTTGGTGCGAGCTTATTATCGGTGTTGACGATTCCTATCAACGCACCGAATAAAACCCAGGCTTTGTGCACGGTCGAAAGCAGCACAGAAGTATACGTGTCGCAACAAGCCATATACTTTACCAAGGGCGAGTATGTCCCAAGTAAGCAAGGGCGGGGTGAATACTACACAGTCATTCATAAGGCTGTATTTACCGATGATAGTGTTGCTTACCAAAGCTCTGGGCGCATAAAAGGCTGGACAGGATGGCGTAATAAGTCATTCCGCATGAGCGAATGGAAGGATGATTTGCGCATCGTTGTGACCGATTATGAACCCAGAGTTATTACTAATGATTCATCGGGTACTTCTGTGGCAGCAGATAACAGAGATGTCATTGAGCCAGATTTTAGCGTAGGCGTTATCGAGCCCGTTTTTGTACCTAATGAACCCGTTCATAGGCTGTATGTATTACGCGAGGATGTTAGCGAAAAAAATAAACTCAGTGTGTTAAGTACCTTACCGAATGATGTTTTACCAAAGAAAATCGGTAAGCCGGGTGAAGATATTTATGCGGTGAGATTTTTTGGGGCTTATGCATATGTGGTGACGTTTCAAAAAGTAGATCCTTTGTATGTATTGAATTTGCAAGATCCAAAAGCACCCTTTATTGAAGGAGAACTCAGTATTCCTGGGTATTCAGATTATTTACATCCGCTGAATGAAAACTTATTACTCGGTGTAGGAAAAGATGCCGTGGTTGCAAATAATACCGCATGGTTTCAAGGTGTGAAGGTGGGTTTGTTTGATGTGAGT
This sequence comes from uncultured Ectothiorhodospiraceae bacterium, assembly GCA_964636675.1. Lineage (GTDB taxonomy): Bacteria > Pseudomonadota > Gammaproteobacteria > S012-40 > S012-40 > JALUUH01. The sequence goes on along the minus strand of CAZWUO010000051.1, from coordinate 5,314 downwards.
GATAAGTCAAACCCTATAGAGATTGGTAGCTTGCAAATTGGTAAACGCGGTACCGAGACGGCGCTCAGTTATGACTATAAAGCGTTCTCAATTATTTCGGATACCGAGTCCGGGATACACCGCATTGCATTACCCGTTAATGTGCATGCAACACCGGTTAAACAAGCTTACGATGAAGATGCTCGAGCTTGGTATGCGTGGACGTATAGCGGTGTGCAATTATTAGAAATAGATGATGGAAGCGTCTCTTCAAACATTGCAATGAGTGATGCGGGTACACTTAAATCAGCGCTAGCGAGTGCCGATAATAAGGTTCATTATTCGCAACAACCGCGCACGGTATTGGCAGATGATGCGATTCATTATATCGAGGGTGAGGACGTATGGTCGGCAATCTGGGATCAACCCGACGCTGTCATCGGCCCACAATAGGGGTTTTCGTGATCATTTTTTGAGGTTTTCGGTACCCTTTGAAGAGGCTTTTTGTAAAAGCCTCTTTTTTTTGGACGGATATTATTTTCTGGAGGATATGCAAACCCCTTATTGATGGGGCTTAAACGCTTTTTAAGCATTCCCCCCTCGCCTTAAGCGCTTACTCATGGGTGCTTGGGCAAATGTTATTGAAAAAGATGAATTTTTGGTTTAGATCGGGCACAATTCGCAGATTTTACAAAATCTAGCTCAAACGATTGGGTATAATCAAAGGTTCGCAATTTGTATCAGAGTTTTAATCAAAGAATTAAGCAATTCAGCCGTTTAGCTCCCGCTGATATTTTCCGACGCAGTAAAATCGGTATCGAAAAAGAAAGTCTTAGGGTGGCGCCGGTCGGCGGTATCTCGCAAACACCGCATCCCCGCGCCTTTGGCTCGGCACTAACACATCCCCATATCACTACCGATTATTCGGAAGCTTTATTAGAGTTTGTCACTTCCCCCTATACAAATCAGGCAGAATTGTTGCAATTTTTGGCGGATGTTCAGACTTATGTATACACTCATTTAAATGAGGAAATACTTTGGGCAACGAGTATGCCCTGTGTATTATCCGGAGAATCTAGCATACCCATCGCCAATTATGGCAATTCAAACCTTGGCCAGATGAAAACAATTTATCGCCGTGGTTTGGGGCATCGGTATGGCCGGATAATGCAAGTGATAGCAGGTGTGCATTTCAATTATTCGTTTGCAGATGATTTTTGGGTATTTTATAAATCGATTGAGCGAGATAATGGGGATGAACAGTCGTTTATTGCTGCCTCTTATTTTCAATTAATTCGTAATTTCCAGCGCACTGGTTGGTTGATTCCGTACTTGTTCGGTAGCTCCCCCGCGGTATGCAAATCATTTTTAGGTGGCAGTGCTACTGATATGCAGGTCTTTGATGAAAGTACTTATTATTACCCCTATGCCACCTCATTACGTACTGGCGATATTGGTTATCAAAATAATAAAGAAAAGGAGTCAGGCATATGGATTCGTTATGACTCGCTGCAAACCTATGTAAAAAGTTTAAGTCATGCGATTAATACCCCGAGTGAGGCGTATGCTAAGCTGGGGATAAAAATAGATGGTCAGTATGAGCAACTCAATGGGAATCTATTGCAAATTGAAAATGAGTATTATAGCTCGGTACGCCCTAAGCAACTTACCGATTCATTTGAGATGCCGGTTAATGCCTTAAGAGATCGTGGTGTGGCCTATGTAGAATTGCGATCCATGGATATCAATCCTTACGAACCTATGGGTGTGAGCGAAACATCGCTCTATTTTTTGGAAACATTTTCTTTCTTTTGCTTACTCCACGAGAGTCCTATTACTAATGACAAAGAATACTTACAGAATAGTAAAAACCTGTTAAACGTTGCACATCAGGGTAGAAAGCCCGGCCTTAATTTATTCCGTGGTGATAAAGAAATACGTCTCGATATATGGGCTGCTGAAGTATTTGATCGCATGGATGAGATTGCTGAATTACTCGATGAGAAAAAACAAACAACAAAATATTCGGCAGCAATGCATTATTATCGCAAAAATATTGCTGACCCGGATACCACGATATCCGCAAAAATAATCAATGAGATGCGCGAAAATAAAGAAAGTTTTTTTCACTTTTCGCTGCGAAAATCTCAGGAACATGCGAGATATTTTAAGCAGCAAAAACTGTCTGCTGAGCGCGAGCTTTTTTTTCAGCAGCTGGGTGAAGATTCCATCCAGCAACAGTTGAATATAGAGAACTCAGATAACATGGATTTAGATGATTTTTTAAATGCATATTTTCAGCAGTCTAGAAATTAGCAAAGGTTCTCCATAATGCGTATAAAATGGGTTTTAATTCTATTGTTTGTGTTACTTTTTGCTGTGGGAGGTACGAGCATGGCGAGATCACTCAGCCCTTGTCCAGATAAACCGAATTGCGTTTCGTCATTGGCTGCGACAGTGGAGCAACGGATAGATCCTCTCTCATATACAGGTACTATGGAGAGTGCTAAAAAACAGTTATTAAGTGTGATTCAGCGTTTTCCAAGGACTGAAATTATCGCAAATGAAGAACGGTATCTACACGTCACCTTTACATCGTTTATATTCAGGTTTACTGACGATGTTGAGTTTTTATTGGATGATGATGCAAAACTGATTCAATTACGCTCAGCATCGCGCGTGGGGCATTCCGACCTGGGGGCCAATAGAAAACGTGTTGCGCAGATACGCCAGCGGTTTTTGCAAGCCCAGGAAAGTCCACACAATGAGTAAAATGTAAATCCAAAAATCAACTCGTATGAAGTTGTTCTTATATTAAGCCAAAACCACTTCTTAAAGCTTTGTATCTATCCTATAAAATACGTGTGAATTGACGACACGCCCTAATACTTTATCGTTTTTGTGCTTAACTCCCGGCGCATATTGGACGATTTAGTTATCTCTGAAGATTAAAAACTAGCTGTGGTATCAGGTGCTTAAATAGGGCGTGTCAGGAGTATATCCAGAAGTGTATATAACAATATGATTCCATTAGAAAAACAAGCAATGGATTCACTCCTTATTTTTACCGTAGGAGGGTATAGCCTCGCCGTTGATATTAGCGAAGTCGAGTCAATCATCGAGGTGCCCATCATTACTTCGATCCCAATGTTGCCTGACTTTGTGAGTGGTACCTTTCCATTTCATGGCAAAGTGGTGACAGCGATAGAGCTCAGGAAAAAACTCGAAGTAGTCACAGACTGTGTTGAAAAAAGCGTTGTAGTCGTCAGCTTAATTGATAAATCCTTGTTTGGATTTAAAGTCGATAGCGTGGATACGCTGGCAAAATACGATGATTTCAATTTGGCCGGCGCTAAAACTATTGTGTCAGGAATTAAAGTCTGCTCTTCAGAAAACTATGGGATCGTATTACTGACGTCATTTGAAAAGTTGCTCGACATGGGGAAGGGCGAACTGCAAACATTAGACAGCTCTCATTTAGCGCCGCCCTCTACGGAAAGCGCTCGAATGACGGACCAAGAGGTATCCCTAACCCATTCGTCCGAAACTTCTCTAAGCGATTTGCAACAAACTACACCGCAGACAGCACAAAAATCGGCACAAGAACTTGCACAAGAGGATATGCCAGAGTCCGCACAAGCACCTGTGCAAGAGGCTATACCAGAACTCACACAGGAACTAGCACAAGAGGTTGCACCCGAACAAGTACTTGCACAAGAAGCTACACCAGAACCGGCACAAGAGCTTGTGCAAGAGGCTGTGCCAGAATCTGCACAAATAGAAAACTCAGATGCAGATTGCGCGGCACTTGATTCCAGTCCTGTTGAACAACAAGTTACCGAAGCGTCGATACCGCTTAATACGGAAGAGGATAAAACGGATGATGTAGTTCTCGTTACAAGCAGCAATGAAGAGCGTGTTTCAAAGGACTCTGAAACGTTTTTCAGTTCTCAATTGGCAGATAATAATGCAGCGGATGAGTTATATGAATATGCGTTAGGCTTGCTTGATGCTGAAGACAATGCTAAATCCACGTTATGTTTGCAAGAACCGCCGCGTATCAGCGGGGAATTCGATGACAAAATTATAAAATATAATAAGCCCGAAAACACAGAAATTAATGAAATAATCGATGAGTCGATTGACGAATCGCCGATGGATCCTAAACCAGATGAGATCAAAATAGGGGAAGAGTTCGACGAAGCAATCCCTCTTAAAATAGATAAACCTTTTCCACTCAGCGATAACCATTTTCCATTAGAAGCTGAGAATAATCATTTTTCTGAAGTCGCTTCCGGGTTAGAGTCAGAAATATCAACGAGCGATAATGTAAAGAATAAAAACACTCAAGTAAATGGGAGATTCGCTAGGTTAGATGAAACTCATTACTTGCAAGAAAAATCATCTGTTTTGGAAAACGATAATTTTTATGCAGGAAAAAAATATAAAGCAGAAAAAAGACCAAACCTATTCGTATACGGTGTTTCAATAATCATCGTGCTAGGTATAGCAGCAGGTTTATATGGGTATTATTCTTCGGGAGAAAGCGCAAGCACATTTGATACACATATTGATACCAATGAGCCTGCATCGTCGGTGGTTTTGTCTCCCTCTCAATCGACTCATAAAGAGGATGATAATCTTCAACCGCAAGAAAATGCTAAGCTGGTTATGGGAGATACGAGACATCAAGCCGTGAGTGAAAACCTATCCGCATCAGCAAGCAGTTTAGTGACCCATACAAGAGATAAACCCACTGCCGATTCTGTGCGTGTATTGCAAATTGAATCACCTAAGTATACGATTAGTGTAGATCGTCCTATCGATAACACAGCGAATACTAAGCTAGAAAAAAAAGTCATTCAGATAAAACCTAAAACTACATTTACTCAAATTGCAACGGCGTCACAACTGTTTAAAGATAAAACCCATTCCAGTGGTGACACACTTGTTACGCATACCGTGATAAAAGGGGATACACTATGGCGACTTGCTGGAAAATATTTAAACAACCCTTTTCGTTACCCAGAACTTGCTGAGCTTAGTGATATTCTTAATCCTGATTTAATTTACCCTGGGGATAGAGTTACCTTTTGGAAAAAAATTCCAAATCGCCCCGTAACTCATTGATTTATAGATCTAAATAAAGGCCTGAGAAACATCATAAAATGTCTACAATATATAGACATATTAGATTTTATGGGAAACATCAATAGCATGAAAGCATCAATCGTTTTGGTACCACCATGGATCGCTGCGTAACCAAGAATAAAGTCAACGCCTAGATCTTCGCAGAAATACCCCAGGGTACCTTCTCTGCCTACGGCATTCACCT
>CAZWUO010000050.1:0-20497 GCA_964636675.1 uncultured Ectothiorhodospiraceae bacterium | reverse complement strand
ATTTCACGGGTATCTTTTGCGCCCCAAGCTTGCGCAACCATGGGCGTTGTTGCCATGATGATGCCCATTAGCAACAAAAAAATCGGCACCCATAAGCTTGAGCCAATGGCGACGCCAGCCAGGCTTACTTCACTATGGCGCCCCGCCATGATGGTGTCAGTGACATTAATACCTATTTGTGCTAACTGGCTTAATGCAATCGGAATGGTGAGTAACAGCAGGGTTTTTGCTTCTTTGAGAATAAGTGGTTTGTCTAGCATTTTTGAGCGTTATCAAGATACATCTGGAAGATTATTTATTATATCCTAGTTGAACCTAAATACCTCAATTGACCGCTAAATAAGGCATCGTTATGGACTTGGTTTGCGAGCGCATATTTTTAAATGGTGCATATTGTGCAAAGATTCTAACTTTAGTGACATAACAGGAAGTCCTAGGAAGTGATTATTGCGTTGTTGCAGAGTGAAAATACATGAATTCAGTAGAGCAATACTGGTATAAAAACTCGGCTATGGTGCCTATTCGTTATCGATTAATCGCTAATATTTTTCGAATATTGGCGTTCATGCGTCGTATGTCATTTAGACTGTTATTTTTCAGAATTTATCGATCATCGGTTCCAGTGATTGTGGTGGGCAATATCACAGTAGGTGGCAGTGGTAAAACCCCCGTTGTAGTTTGGCTGGTGAAGGTATTAAAGGAACAAGGTTATAAGCCCGGTATTGTGAGCCGCGGTTATGGTGGCAACGCTGAATCATGGCCGCAGCAAGTACGCCCCGATAGTGATCCTCGCGTGGTTGGCGACGAGGCGGTATTGCTTGCACGGCGTTGTTATTGTCCTATGGCGGTGGATCCGAATCGGCCTGCTGCGGTAAAGGCTTTATTACAGCATACGGATGTGAATATCATTATTTCAGATGATGGGTTGCAACATTATGCGTTAGCTCGCGATATAGAAATTGCGGTGATAGATGGGCAGCGGCGGTTTGGCAACGGCTTGTTTTTACCCGCTGGGCCATTGCGTGAATCTCCTTCCAGGTTACAAACTGTCGATTTTCGAATCAATAATGGCGGTAAACCCGAGCCATACGAAGCGCCAATGAGCTTGCAAGTGGACGAAATCATCAATGTGCATAATCCCGCCATTATTAAAACACTACAGGATTTCAAAGGTGAAACAGTCCACGCGGTTGCGGGTATCGGTAATCCTGGGCGGTTTTTTGATCAATTGATACGGCTAGGAATTAGCTTAAAAAAACATCCATTTTCTGATCATCATGTGTTTACCCAGGATGATGTTTTGTTTGACGATGAATTACCGGTTCTCATGACCCAGAAAGATGCGGTAAAATGCGAACGGTTTGGGAATAAAAACTTATGGTATGTTGCAGTTTCAGCAGTTATGCAAGCTGAACTGAAAAAAGAACTTATCGAAATCGTTAAAACTCACGTATAACTACCAGGAATAACTCATGGATTCTAAATTACTCGATATCTTAGTGTGCCCGTTATGCAAAAGTCCGCTGGTCTATAAAAAGGACGCACAGGAACTTATTTGCAAGGCTGACCGTTTAGCTTTTCCGATCAGGGATGACATTCCTGTGATGTTAGAGGAAGAAGCAAGAGAGCTAGATGTAGAAGAGGAAGTGTAAAAAACAGATCTTGCACGCGTTTATTGTCTGCGCCATTGCGCTATACGAATATCCTAATGAAATTCACTATTATTATTCCCGCTCGACACGGTTCAACCCGATTACCGGCGAAACCGCTACGCGTAGTAGCCGGTAAAACCCTGGTTGAGCACGTTTATCGATGTGCCCAAGAAAGCGCAGCGAGAGAGATTATTATTGCCACCGATGATGCGCGTATTGCAGCAGTGGCAAAAGGTTTTGGAGCAAACGTATGTATGACCTTGCAAGAGCATGCAACGGGCACTGATCGTTTGGCCGAGGTCGTGGCGAAGAAAAATATTGCGGATGACGATATTGTTGTCAACCTGCAAGGTGACGAACCTCTAATGCCCGCCGAGGTGATCAACCAGGTCGCGTGCAATTTGGCGCATCGCGCGTCTGCAAGTGTTGCTACGGTTTGTACGGCGATAAAAACGGCTAAAGAGCTGTTTGATCCTAACGTGGTTAAAGTGGTGGTGGATGAAAACCATTATGCCCATTATTTTAGTCGGGCACCGATTCCATGGGATAGAGATCGGTTTCCTTTAGATAATACGGTGCCGATCAGTATCGAACCAGCGTATCATCGACACATAGGTCTCTATGCTTATCGTGCAGGTTTTTTAACAGAGTTTGTGCGTTGGCCAAAATGCCCGCTAGAAGTGATTGAATCGCTCGAACAATTGCGCATACTTTGGAAGGGACATAAAATTCATGTGGATCAAGCGCTGAAAACCCCAGGCCCTGGAGTTGATACTGCAGGTGATTTGGCGGAAGTTGCACAGCTTTTACAGAAAAAGTGAGCGCCGTCTAAGCGGATAACTCAGAGCTAATAACAATAACTCAACGTTAAGTCGTTAGCTTAGGGTCTGTCAAAAAATAACTTGATCATCTTACTTGTCTATCCTTTCGTCTTCAGCGTTGCGGAAAGGCTTGTATACAACGAGTATGCGCCCCTTTCCGCGCCTTGAATACGAAACGATATTTGGCGCAATATAATCATGTTATTTTTTGACAGGCCCTTATTTTAGAACTTATATGTGATACCGAGAGATGTGCTGCGCAGATTTTCTCCAAAGTTAGGTGTGTATGTCTCGCCATGCGCTTTACCGCCTAAGGATGTTCTTGCGCGATCCGCATTGTTATTGAATGCAAACAGCAAATTTATTTCTGTGTTTTTAGCCATTTTTTGGGATACACCGAATGCAAAAAGACTTGCATTTGAGTTGGCTTGATCTTGGTAATCACCGATCAAAAAACCTTGTGCTTTAAACATAGTGTCAGAGACTTTATAACCAATGCTGGCGCCATATGCGGGTCGGTCATATTCATTGTTGGTGTCAGACTGCATTATTTCGTAAATGACATTAAAACTCAGGCTCTTGGTATTTAGTCCTGCAGCAACCCGGATGCCCGTTGTATCTACACTGGGTTGTTTCTGTCTTTCATAACTCGCACCGGCGTAAATACTGCTATTATCGTAGACTAACGAAGCACTGGTTACCGAATTTGAATCTCCGGTAGGCTGGGTGTCGTTACCGGTAGTTTGCATTACCCGAGCTTCCAGGCCAAGTAGAATTGGTGAAATATACATCACACTATTTCTTGCTCGGATATCGGTGTTTGTAGAGCCAGTGACCCCAAGGCCTAACATTGTTCTTCGATCAGCTATCGAATAGGGCATTAAATCAACTTTTTTACCGAGTGTTTTATGCGGTGTGTCGTGGATGCCCATGAGTAAGGTGCCGTATTGATGTGATAAGCCGAGAAAACGGTCACGAGCAGAAATGCTGCCGGTTTCGCCGGACACATCAATACCGTTTTCCAATTGCCACAATGCGGTTATGTTGAAAGCAAGCGCGTGTTCACCTTTAAACCCCAGCCGGCTTGAATTGCTTGCAATGGCGATATCCTCACTGTTTTCGGCACTATCGCTGGTTATGTAGTCTGCAGATAACTGGATTGTTCCGTAGATATCGACCTTAGCGGCCAGCGAATAGGGCGTGACAAGGAGCAATGCGCTGAACAAGCCTGCGTTTTTTAAGGTATTGAATTTGAATTGCATAGTGCGCTTATTTGCTCCGTGCGTTGATAATCGTAAGATCTAAATCTGACAGGAGCGCTGAACCCGGCAATATAATATGGTTGGTGTACTAACTGAAAACTCAACGATCTGCCTAACCCAGGAAAATAACACGCTGGTCGCTAAATATAAATTAAAATTATCGTCGCTTGAGCCTTTTGTGGGTACATGCTGTAATGAGTCCCCAATGTTGAGAGTCCGCAGCTTCGGTATTTAGCACTCATAAATACCCGGAAACAGCCCCCAGCGTTTGTCCGAGTCGTTTAGTATTTCGTGATATACTCCCGTCGGTTTTTCATTAAGAATGCAGGTTAAATGTTTACAGGTATTATTCAGACCTTAGGTCATGTGGAGCAATGGCTGCCTCGGGGTGATGATGTCCGGTTATGCATCCATGCTGCGGATTTGGATCTGAGCACGGCCCATTTAGGTGACAGTATTGCAGTCAGTGGTGTCTGCTTGACGGCGGTTAAGATTGTAGAGAATGACTTTTGGGCAGATGTTTCTGCTGAAACCTTGTCGCGAACAAATATTAACCACTTAAGGCCGGGTAGCAAGGTCAATTTGGAAAAGGCGTTGACGCTTTCCACACCGCTTGGTGGGCATTTAGTCAGTGGTCACATTGATGGCATTGGCATTGTAAATAAACGCTGGGACGACGGGCGTTCCGTGCGTTTTGAAATCCAGGCTCCCGCAGAACTTGCAAAATATATTGCGCAAAAAGGTTCGATTTGCATTGATGGAATTAGTTTAACCGTCAATGAGATCATGGGCACCGTATTTGGGATTAACATCGTTCCCCACACGTTGCATGCGACAACAATGCACGAGTTTCAAGTCGGTCGCGAGGTTAACCTTGAAGTGGATTTAGTGGCGCGATATCTGGAGCGACTTATTCTCGGTGATGCTGGCGCAGAGGTTTCGACTGCAAAGTTGGATAAGGCATTTTTATCTAAGCATGGTTTTATCGAGCAAAATAAGCGTTAATCAACTATTGAACAGAGAGTCATGGCATTAAGTGAAATAAAAGACATCGTTGAAGATATACGCCAGGGAAAAATGGTGATATTGATGGACGATGAGGATAGGGAAAACGAAGGTGATCTCATCATGGCTGCTGAGTGGGTCAGGCCGGAAGATATCAACTTCATGGCGCAATATGGACGTGGCCTAATCTGTTTGACGCTAACCCAAGAACGCTGCTCGCAGCTGCAATTACCCTTAATGGTCACCGAAACGAACGATAACCATGGTACGAATTTTACGTTATCGATAGAAGCGGCTGAAGGCGTGTCTACCGGGATTTCAGCCGCAGATCGCGCGATGACGGTTAGAAAAGCCGTCGCCCCGGGTGCTATGCCATCAGATATTGTGCAGCCTGGGCATATTTTTCCAATTATGGCGCAACCGGGTGGAGTCTTAAGCAGAGCCGGACATACCGAAGCAGGATGCGACTTGGCACGTATCGCTGGCTTGCAGCCAGCAAGTGTTATTGTAGAAATTTTAAACGCAGATGGTTCCATGGCGCGGCGCCCGGATTTAGAGCAATTCGCGGCTAAGCATGCCTTAAAAATGGGGACTATTGCAGACTTAATTGAATACCGAGTGCGCCATGAAAAAACCATTGAACGCGTTGCTGATTGTGAGCTTGAAACAGAATTCGGAACGTTTGAGTTACATGCGTTTAGAGATAATCAGCAAAACGAATTGCATTATGCCTTGACGAAAGGTGATATTTCTCGTGATCACGCGGTATTAGTTCGGGTTCATATGCAAGATGATTTAAGCGATGTATTTGGTGGGAGTGGCGAAGGTTTTCCATTACCCGTGCGTAAAGCCATGCAAGCTATTGACAATGAAGGTGTCGGGGTAGTGGTATTATTACGCAGCTCGGAGAGTATCAAAGAGAGTATTCTGCGGATTCGTAATATGAAACTTAAACAACAAGCCGATGTTACGCCTTCTGAATCGGTAGGGGACTTGCGTACCTATGGCGTAGGTGCGCAAATTTTGTCTGAGCTAGGGGTTGAAAAAATGCGCATTATCGGCGCTCCTCGAAGGCTAAATGCCATCTCAGGTTTTGGGTTAAACGTGATCGAATATGTCAGCATTGAGTAAAAGAGAAATTTCATGAGTAAAATTAAGTCTTACGCAGGCCAATTAATAATAGATGATGCCAAATTTGGCGTTTTGCTAAGCCGGTTCAACAGCTTTATTGTTGAACCCTTATTGTCGGGTGCGATTGATACCATTATTCGCCATGGCGGAAAAGAAGAGTCTATTACGGTTGTGCGTGTACCGGGCGCGTTTGAGTTACCGATCGCGGCGCAACGCATGGCGGCATCAAAAAAGTATGATGTGATTATTGCTTTAGGTGCAGTGATCCGCGGCGGAACGCCACATTTTGAATATGTTGCTGGAGAGGCGACGAAAGGTTTGTCGCAGGTTTCCCTGAGTTATGATATCCCCGTTTCATTTGGTGTATTAACCGTAGATACGCTTGAGCAAGCGATAGAACGAGCAGGAACAAAAGCTGGAAATAAGGGCGTAGAGGCTGCGCTAGCTGCGATCGAGATGGTTAATTTATTGAGAGATTTAAAATAAATCGACGCATGCAAAGGTCTCAAATTAATGGCGCATTATGCCTGGCTTCACCATTCTTAAATACCTCGTCTGAGCACTGCCTTTCGAACTGCGAAGTGATTACAGGCACTTGTCTATAGGCGTTTTTTAGACACTCGCTGATATATATCAGTAATACTTATGAGGTTAAATCCGATGAGCCATTCTCGCAAAAGAGCCCGCCAAGCCGTGGTGCAAGCACTCTATCAATGGCAGGTCTCGCACGCAAAAATTGCCGATATTGAGCAGCAGTTTTGTGATGAGCATGCAGGCTCCCGCACGGATATGGAATATTTTTCAGGCGTGTTAAAAGGTGTTATAAGCAGTGTGAGTGAACTCGATGAACTGTTTATATCTTATATTGAATGGCCGATTGATGAACTTAATCCCGTCGAACTTGCCATTCTACGTTTAGCTTGTTACGAACTAAAACACCGCGCAGATATTCCGGTGGGTGTGATCATCAACGAAGCTGTTGACCTCACCAAACGCTACGGGGCGGATCAAGCGTATAAGTTTGTCAATGGGGTGGTTGATCGGGTTGCCAAAGATATACGCAGTGCTGAACGTTCATCACGTATGGCTAAGAAAAACTGACGATGTCAGAGTTCCAAATCATTCGCGATTGTTTTACTCAGATAGGGAGTCAGCAAAATGTCGTGCATGGAGTGGGGGATGATGCAGCGGTTGTGCAGGTTCCCGCGGATGGTGAACTCGTATTCGCCACCGATACATTCATCGAAAACGTGCATTTTCCGCTGGATACCAGCCCGGAAAATATAGCGTATAAAGCACTCGCGGTTAATCTGAGCGATATGGCTGCGATGGGTGCTCGTCCGCTGTGGTTTCTGCTGTCACTTACCTGTTCGCAAGTGAGTCGTGATTGGTTAATACCCTTCAGTAATAGTTTAGCGCAGCTAGCGAATGCGTATAATATGCAACTTATAGGGGGGGATACGACTTCTGGCCCCTTGAGCATTACCATCCATATGATTGGTGTGGTACCGACTGGAAAAGCCGTTTTGCGTTCAGGCGCTAAAGCAGGGGACTTAATTTTTATTACCGGATCAATCGGCGATGCAGGTCTCGGTTTGCGTTATAAACAAGGGCAAACACACTCCGCAGAAGAGGAGGCAACGCAAGACTTCGTCGCGCCGTCTTTGCTGCCGAAAAAGCGCATTGAATATTTGATCGAGCGACTAGAGCGGCCTGAGCCAAGGCTTAAACAGGGGATGGATCTTGTGGGAGTGGCCAGTGCGATGATCGATATATCGGATGGTTTGTTTGCCGATTTATCGCATGTATTATGCGCGAGTAATAAAGGGGCTGCGGTCTTTTTGGAGAAGATTCCGCTGAGTGCAACAAACGAAATTGAACACATTCTTGCGGCAGCAAATGCCGGGGATGACTACGAATTGTGTTTTACGATACCGGCAGAAAAAAAAATAGTCTTAGAACAACTGAGCAAAAAATGGGATTGCCCAATTACGCAGATTGGCAAGATTGAGCAGCATCCTGGCCTGCGGTGTTTTATGCATGACATACCTGTTGATATTACCGTGAAGGGATACGATCATTTTCAATCATATACTTGAACCTCTCGCTAAATTTATTGCACTTGGTTTCGGCGCCGGAAAAGCCCCGATTGCTCCCGGAACCTGGGGAACCTTAGTCGGCATTCCCATTTATCTTTTGATACAAGATTTAGCGTTAGCGAGTTATCTTGCAGTCAGTTTTGGTATCATAATACTTGGGATTTGGGCGGCAGAGGTCTATGGCAAAGCCTTAGGCGTACATGATCATCAAAGCATTGTATGGGATGAGGTTGCTGGATATATTGTTACCATGACATTTGCTCCAACGGGCTGGGAATGGATTTTCATCGGTTTTCTTTTGTTTCGTTTGTTTGATATATGGAAGCCGTGGCCAATAAATTTGCTGGATAAATATGTGAAAGGTGGTTTTGGGGTAATGATTGATGATGTTGTTGCGGGTATCTATGCAGCGATTGTCCTTTATTTACTGGCTAGGTTATATTAAACCCTTAGATTCAAACCCTAACAAACGTATGCTTCACCCTGCGCAATAAAAGGATTCTAGGTTTAATGAGTCTCACAATACGTAGTCTATTTTTTGGAATGCTTTTTTGCTCCTTGGGTTTGCCCTCATCGAGTGATGCAGGCGATGTGAAAATTGTTGATGTACTGGTAAAAAAGCGCGGACAAAGCTGGAATATTCGGGTCATGCTTAAACACGAGGATACCGGCTGGGAGCATTATGCAGATGCTTGGCGGGTGGTGTCTGAAGATGGCAAGGTGTTAGGCAACAAACTCTTTCAACAGCCGCATGTAGAAGAGCAACCTTTTGCTCGCAGTCTCACGCTAAAAATCCCTCGCAATATTCATAAGTTTTATATCGAAGCACACGATAGCGTACATGGCTGGAGTATGAACAGAGTTCATATTAATTTGGATATAATAGAAGGTCGGCGGTATCGAGTTATTCGTTAAATCCAGGCTAAGCTCATTAATTTACTTCGCTGGCTTAACCTAGAATCCGCAGTTAACCGCTATGAGGCATCGTTCAACTGCGGATTCTAGGTTTAATGTGTGATGAACTGAGTATGCCTTCGTCGTATACAATACTACTTAGGTGCACATACAAGGACGAGGTTTGCAATGATACGATTATTTTTTTTGGGTGTGGTTCTGAGTTTTTGCACAGCGCTACCCGTTTATAGCGGACTTCCAGAGACACTGGAAAAAATTAAATCAAGTATCGTTGGTGTGGGTACCTATCAACTGACGCGCAATCCAGCAGCAAAATTAATGGGTACGGGGTTTGTCGTTGGCAATGGACATTATGTGATAACCAATCATCATGTTATTCCAAGTTTTATCGATGACAATAATATGGAACGGCTGAGTGTTTTTGTTGGCCAAGGAAAAAACGCTAAGGTTAGGTCAGCCAGTGTCGTTGAGCTGGATGGAATTCATGATCTCGCCTTATTAAAAATATCCGGTGATGCCCTTTCTCCAATGCGGTTTGGTCAAGCAGGTAAAGTGCGCGAAGGAGAGCTTTTTGCTTTTACCGGTTTTCCGATTGGTGCTGTTTTGGGATTATATCCAGTAACTCATAGAGGAATTATTTCAGCGATATCTCCTATAGCGATTCCTGTCATCTCAACAGAAACTTTAGATGTTAAAATGATCAAACGCTTACGCAATCCGTTTAATGTGTTTCAGTTAGATGCGACAGCATATCCCGGAAATAGCGGCAGCCCACTTTACGATGTGCAAACGGGTGATGTAATAGGTGTTATTAATAAAGTATTTATTAAAGAAACCAAAGAAAGCGTACTCGAAAAACCCAGTGGAATAACCTATGCGATCCCGGTAAATCATGTTATTAATTTAATTAAAAATGCGGGTTTGTAAGGGCCTTAGTTCTTGGCAAGATCGGATAAGAAAAAAGGCCTTGCTGCAAGGCCTTTATAAAACGTTTAATAGCGTCTATTTTTTTCCCAATTCAAGGCGGTGCTAACAATTTTATCCAAGTCGTCATGTTCGGGTATCCAGTTCAAGACTTGTCGAATTTTATTAGCGTTTGCTACGAGTTTAGGTGGATCACCGGCTCTACGAGGAAGCTCTTCTATATTGAGGGGCTTGCCGTTCGCCTTTTCAACCGCAGATAATACTTCGCGTACCGAATATCCGTGTCCGTATCCGCAGTTAAGCAATGTTGAAGCACCATTGTTTTTTAAATAATCGAGCGCTTTTAAATGTGCGCTTGCAAGATCTTCGACGTGGATGTAATCACGGATTCCTGTGCCATCTTTAGTTTCGTAATCCGTACCGAAAATATATACTTTTTCGCGTTTGCCTATCGCTGCCTCACAAGCAACTTTTGTTAACAGTGTTGCTTCTGGTGTCGATTGACCAATTTTACCACTTGAATCACAACCAGCGACGTTAAAGTAACGTAAGATAACGTAGCGTAAATCGCTTGCATGCGCTAAATCTTTTAACATCATTTCACTCATTAGTTTTGAGGTACCATAAGCATTAATGGGCGCGGTGGGCTCCTCTTCGGTAACCGGGACATTTTGCGGAATTCCATAAGTGGCAGCGGTTGAAGAAAAAATGAAATGTTTTACATTCGCATTGGAGCAGCATTCCAAAAGATTACGCGTGTTGCAGGTATTATTGGCATAATATTTTAACGGATTTTCAACGGACTCTGGGACAATGGTATGCGCTGCAAAATGCAATACTGAGTCTATGTCGTTCTCTTGTAATATGCGGCTTACTAAGTTTTGATCACCGGTATCGCCAATGACTAACTCACCATAGGTTATGGCATCTCTAAAACCTTTGGATAGATTATCCAGCACAACAATCCGCGTATAACCAGCAACCCCGAGTTGTTGTACGACATGACTGCCAATGTAGCCCGCTCCGCCAGTGACGAGTATTCCTTTCTCCATAATTGATCCTTTGGGTAATATACTATTACAGAGATGGATTATAGTTTTTTTTTGCTTTTATTAAAGCGCTGAATTCTATTCGAAAATAAGTGTTGGCAATACTGGTTTTGCAGCGGTGATTAAACTCGTTTGGGATAACGCGTAGGGTGTGCTGGGTGCAATGATGTTTGATAGATAAAGCGTTGTATTTTGTGTGATGCTTCCTTGTTTAGAATAATCAGGCCAAGTGACCTTCATGTTTATTTGCATGGTTGTTGGCATATTAAGGCGTTGGGTATTCCAGGTCAGCGTATATTCCGTGGTTTTTTCTTGTTTATTTGTCGTGCCTGATGGTGTGATGAGTGGGTGTTGGCTTTGAGTTATCGCTTGCTGCAAATTTTCTAAGTGCTCTTGTGCCAGATTTAATGCGACGACGCGTTGCGTAGTTAATGTGCTGTTTTTTAATACGAAGCCTTGAAAAAGTCCCAGGCTTATCAAGCCAACGCCTAAGATGATTGCTGAGATAAGTACTTCAATCAAACTAAAGCCACGCTGAGCAGTTATCCTCGATCTCATGTTGCATGCGTGGGTTTCAAAATGTAGTTTGTATGTCATTCCAGCTTCCGGGGGCAGGCGTGTAAATACCGATATTATGCATATTGTCTAAGACGATTTTATTAAATGACACGCTTAAATTTTCTGCATTTTTTAGATTTCCATTGACGATGATGGCGCCATTGATTGTGGTGTGTTCGTGATTATTGTCCCATTCTCCCTGCACAAAAATGAGTCCATTTATGGTGACATTATTGAGACTGAGTTGTTTTCCATTGGGCAGATCGATATAGAGTATGATCGGCGATGTTATGCTGCCTAATATTGTATTCATGAGTCTAAGTTCACCGTCAATATAGTGAACACGTGAGCTGGACTGGTTTAGTTCTGTGCAGGCTGGCTTACAGTCATACAACCATGCTATTTGTTTGAGATTTTTATTGCTGTGATTGTTTTCTTGCAGCGCAAAAATTTTGGCATGAGGGTTTTGAGTTCGAATATCGTTAGCATAAATTTTTTTTTGGTTCTTGCTATTAGGCGATCCATTAAGGTAAATATCACCACCGGACCATATTAATACCTCATCCGTGTTTTCTATCAAAATGTTGCTTGGTGTAATGCTGATGTCTCCTGTTACCACAATAGGCGAAATGAGAAAATTTTTGTAGTCTGTGCGCAAAGCCGGAGAAAATAGCAAACGTTGATGGTGAATGGATTGGGAGGACTGGTCACCGGAATATCCAACAGATCGCAGCTTTAGATGATTGATATCCGTACTGTCGATAGAGACCGCATACCATCCTACGGTAATCGTTGCAGACTCTCCAACATATGTCAGTTTTGTTTGTGGAATATGTTCAATTTTTTTCGTTTTTTCAAGCGTCGCTAAAGCAAGCTCTAATCCGGCCTGGGCTGCGAAAAAGGATTGCATCGATTTATATTCATTGGCGCTTGCCTTGGTTTCAATGAGGGTGACATTAGCTGAATAGACGACAATGAGGGTGGTCAAAAATAATAATACGGTCGTTGTTATTAATGTGGCGATCCCCGCTTGAGTTGACATTGCCTGAGGATAATAAAATTGCTTCATCATCAATTCAATTTCTGTAGGGTTCTATGAGCGCATTTGGAATGTTTACAGAAGTTGCTAGTGTTTTTAAATAGTTGCTATTTTTTAGTTGCCCGGTAATTGAAGTCCTTATGGTGTATTTTTGTAGAACTAAATCGCCGATAGTAGGCGATACAATATTACAGTCGCTGCCATTCATTAAATTAATGCAAAACGGTGAATTTACTTGACTGAAAGTAAGATCGCTAATAATCAGGGTGTTTTTATCGTTGAGGGTATTCCATCGACCCGTGTCGCAGCTGTTGCTGCGTTCTTGAAATCCAATGGTATTATTCGCTGGATTGAATTTAAATGCGTATTGCTCGCCTAGGCTTATTTTTCCATCGGAGTTACTGTCATAGGTATAGCGGAGGCAGTGTGGGCTGAAGGAAAAATATTTATTCGCTTCTTGGTTATTGACAAAATCGACATTATAGCCAGAGCGGCGAATTTCACGGGTGATTAAAGAAAGTATGGCTTGTAGTTCTTGCTCAAGACGGGCCATGGAAATGATTTCTTGATGGGTTTTAAGGGTTCCAGAGAATACGCTTAAGGTTCCAGCGAGCAAGATTAGGCCTATTGATGTTGCAATCAATAGTTCAATAATATTAAAGCCGCCTTGCACTATGTGGGAGTTGGGTTGCATTTTTTTATCATGGTACGCGTTATCTTAAATAATATTGGCCGACCATTCCTTTTTGCTAAAGGTTTCTAGGTAATCTGACGTATTAACTAGCGTAAGATATAGTGCTGCTAATCCTATGGGTATAGCAGGGTTTTCTTACGGTTAATAAGTGTTTGGATACCCTAAAAAAAGCATAATGGCGATGATACGGAATACATCAGGTTTTAGTTTAATTGAGCTGATCATAGTTATTGGTATTGTTATTATTTTTATCAGCATCGCGGTACCTTCTTATAACGAATATGTTTTTAAAAGTAATAGGTCAGATGCTATAACGACTTTATTAAATCTACATTTAGCGCAGGAAAGATGGCGTGCGCAGAATGCTTCATATACGCCTTCTTTAGAAGATATTTGGATAGCGGGTTCCAATAAATCTTCTCAAGGGTTTTACGAATTATCTATTGATGTGGGCAAAACCAATAACAATGAATTCCTGATAACAGCGACTGCACTAGGTTCGCAAGCGAACGATGAAAAGTGTAAAGTATTTCGAATTACCCAAAATGGTGCCGACAAAACGACGCCTGAAAAAAGCCAGTGCTGGGGACGTTGATATCAACTAAACGCTGTAGGATTATGGTGCTTTTGGGCAGTTTGCAGGGTAGTTAGCGAGTTGCGGTGAGCAAATTCTAAGTCTTCCGATACGGTTTAGCACAACCGCTACTTGTCGATTGTTTGAGTCTCTAAACCATATCGAGCCATTCCTCATACCGTTTGCTGAGGGCCGACCACGGCTAGGTTCAAAAGCCGTATAATTAGCACCGCCCGCAAATTTTGCTTGCTGAAGATCAATATTTGCATATTCGTGACCGGTTCTAACAAAATCTGTGTTAGCAATTTTACATTGTGATTCTGCAAAGCAGTTGCAAATCGTTGTGCTTATCCCATAACACCAAGTTGATGCTGAAACCGAGAAAGAGACATAAACGTGTTGGTTGGTTTTCAGAGCTTCAGTTCTGGCATATTGCAGGTCGTAATACAGTTGCTCAGCAGCCGTCGTTAGGCGGTTTTTTTCTATCGTTGTATTGAATGCAGGGATTGCGATAAAAGCCAGAATGCTTAAGATACTCAGTACCACAATTAATTCAATGAGCGTGAATCCACATTCCTTATTGTCAATTGGTTTACGAGGGTTTAGCCTAGAATCTGCAGTTGAACGGTATGCAGAGAGCGCTTTTAAGCGTGAATAACAAGACGTGAAGAGGCGGAATAGTCGGCTATTACAACGATTCGCAACGACGCTTATTCTTTGAGTGAGTCCGATAAAAAACCTTATTCGTTTTCTCATCAATCGCTTAACGATACCTCATATGATAAAGCGCGTTGAAATTTTTCGTTTACATACCAGCAATGCCGCCGAGAGAATTTATAGATACCTGTTCGATAAGTTCCAGATTATAATCAGACGATGATTTGATGGTAATGGTAAGGTCAGAGAGGCTCAATAAACGCCCATTTTTCTGCCGCACAATGCTGCCATCGGGCAAAAATACGAGCTGATGTGGGTGATCGATGTTAACGCGCTTAGGCAGCTCAATGGTATTTTTTTCATCGCTGTTTGCGGGGCTGATCGAGATTGTTCTATTTGAAATATGTACCGCTATTTCAGTATTTTGGCTAACGGCGGTTTGTTTTGCAAGGCGTAAAGTATCGACGACAGTCGACTGAGCATTCTCCATATCGTTACGTAATAATAAATCACTTACGCTCGGAATAGCGATGATTGCAAGGACGATGATGATCGAAGTAATGACAATTGTTTCGAGTAGGTTGTTCCCTCTGTAATGATTTTGCATCTCTATATTGTGCCCTGATGGTAAAGTAAGTAACGAGTCATTGTGGTACACGAACAGAATCAGTAGCTGTTCTTCTTTCTGGTCAAAATTCTTTTGAGCCGCTTACTATTTCTTATACAATACGTTTATCCTGTTTTAGGAATGTATTGAAACTTGTATTGAAACTAATAAGACTTTGGATCGTGCTGATAGAGTTTATTCATCTCTTGCGAGGGGATTTATCATTTTCTCTCTCGTGCGTTGCAATATTGCCTTTTGTAGCTTACCCATTTCTTAAATCCGACGAATAATTGTGATTAAAAATGCTTAATGCAGACATTGTGTTGGGGTATTACTTCTTTTTTGCGTAAAATGGGGTTTTTTATGGATTTTTTCAATGACTGATTTTCATATCATCGGCGGCGGTGTAATAGGCATGATGACCGCAAAAGAACTCGTAGATGCCGGTGCGACGGTGACGATATTAGATCGTAAGTCATTTGCTCAGGAATCATCTTGGGCGGGTGGGGGAATTTTATCGCCGCTCCATCCCTGGCGATACCCTAAGCCGGTCAACGAGCTGACTTATAGAAGCCAGGCGGTTTATCCGAGTTACTGTCGGTTTCTTTTGGCTCAAACGGGTATCGATCCAGAGTGGATACAAAGTGGTTTATTAATCCATGATGCGGCACAAGAATTGTCCGCTGTTAAGCAGTGGTTAACCGAGTATCCCACCCGTCATGAGTTACTTGTTGGCAGCGATATTCGGGTTTACGAACCCAATTTATCTGCGCATTCATCCCATGCCATATTACTCCCGGAAGTTGCTCAAGTGCGGAACCCAAGGCTCACGCAGGCGCTGAAACATTACTTAATGCTCAAAGGTGTGGAGATTAAAGAGAATTGCGAAGTATTGAGAATTGCCTGCTCGCAGTCTCGAGTGAAACATATCGATACGGTAAGCGGCAAGATGGCGGTTCGGCAGCTTATAGTGGCGAGTGGGGCCTGGAGTGCAAAAATTCTCGCAACCGCAGGTACGCGTATTCCTATTCGTCCGGTAAAGGGGCAGATGTTGTTATATTATGATGAAAAACAAAGAGTAAAAAATATTACCTTGGCTGAAGATCACTACGTGATTCCACGACGGGACGGCCATATACTGGTCGGCAGCACAACGGAATATACCCAATTTAATAAAAGTACTACCGCAAATGGATTGAAAGAGTTAAAGTCATTTGCCGAAAAGTGGTTTCCGTTTACGCGCGAGCTTGCGGTCGTTCAGCATTGGGCCGGTTTACGGCCAGGTACCGTGGATGGCGTTCCGTATATTGGACAAGTCCCCGGTATCATAGGATTATTTATTAATGCTGGACATTTTCGCAATGGGGTTGTCACCGGTCCTGCATCGGCACAGTTATTGGCTGATATTTTGTTAAAACGCGCTTCCTCACTGCCCGCAGAGAAATTTGCTTTAGAGATAGATACTCCTGTAAGCTTATGATTTTATTGCTAATAGAGTTTGATGATGGACATTGATTTGAGAGTGGCATTGTTTTATGACAACGCTTGAAAATGCATCTGATTTAACGTCGGCACGAGTCGTTGCGATATTGCGCCAACATGGCGTTTCCCCTACGCAGCAACGCATTGAAATTGCGCGCATCGTATTGAGCAAACACCAACATTTATCTGCCGAGCAGGTTCTTGCCTTGGTGAATGCGGAAAGTGCAAAGGTTTCTAAGGCCACCGTATACAATACTTTGGGTTTGTTCGCTCGCCAGGGTTTGGTGCGCGAGCTTATTATCGACCCTAGCAAAGTTTTTTATGATTCGAATATATCCCGTCATCACCATTTTTATAATGTCGATACGGGCGAATTGACCGATATTGCAAACAGTGATGTTGACGTGAATATGCTACCGCAAGCACCGGCGGGAAATAGGATTGAGGGTGTTGACATTATTGTGCGCATACGCCAAGCGAGTTGATGTACGGATATAATTACCGATAAAAACCTTAACCAGGGGAATTTTGCCGCACCATGCAAATGCTTGAACCAAGGAAAGTTGATGTTAAAGATATAATTGCTTGGTTTAAAGAAGCGCAAAGCTTGGTGATTCGGCGGGTGTTATTATTTTTCTCTGGAGTGTTTGTATTTTTTCTGGTGTTGTTTTTTTCTATTAGAGCTTTTGCAAACCTCGCAGAGCATTTGCCCCCGCTGATTTTATTACCTCTTTTTTTAGTGTTTGTTTCTTTTATTCTATACTTGTTTTTTACTGATTTGATTATGTCAGCAATGGCTGCCGACAATTCAGAAAAATTTAGTCTTCACGAACGAATAATGACCCTATTGCCGAATCAGGGCGCATTATTCCGCATGGCTATTATGGGGTTTCTCGTGGGTGCAAGCCTATGGGTTATCAGTTTATCCATGAAAATTGACCAAGATATAGTGACCGCATGTATTAGCGTTGTGGATAAGTTGGTGCTGACTAAAGATATGCCTATTTTTTTCATGCTAAAGCTTGTTTCAGTGGTTATTTATTTTATGATGTTGGGAATGTTTTTTTTACGTACGCTATTTTGTATACCGTTAATCTTGTTTCATGAGCTTTCATATCAAGAAGCCAGAACATTAAGCCATAAAGCGATAATTCTTAATTTTCACGCAATGGGGACAGCGCTACTACTATGGGCCATACTTTTGCTTGGCACATTGGTGCTTGCGAATGTTTTGTCGATCATCTTATTGCCTCTTTTTGCCGTCTTTCTTTTTATCGCTTATCGACATATATTTTTAGGTCAAATATCAAACTCTCCTGCAAGAGCATTAAGCGAAAAATCTACTTCAACCGCTTGAACCCTTAGTTGGTCGTTATAAAATATCGTTATATTTTTCCTAGAATCTGATGAACTTCCCCAGAGAAAGAGCGCATGATGAGATGAATAATACATTGGAAGGCATGACTCAATTAGCCAAAAAATTTTACGCAACGAGATTAGCATCTGTTAACGCTTCATTGTTGTCACTGCTGTGCCTCAATAGCGTCAAATGTTTTGTCATTATCTGCTCTATTATTCTGCTATCAGTGTTTAATTCCACGCATGCCGAAGTCACATTTCCACTTTCTGAAGCAGCAAAAGAAAGGGTTCAAGAGCAAGAGCAAGAATTTCCGATAAATTGGGAGAAACCTATCGTCTCGCGTGGTTTCGGAACAGTGATACCTGAGTTAAACAAGAAGCTGGATTTACTGCAACAATTTAAAGCGGGCGAAGTTGCTTATTTTTTCAAAAATTATAAAGAGGCGATGCGCTTGTGGTTGCCACTTGCCGCAGGAGGTCTCGCTGATGCACAAGCAAATATTGCGTGGATGTTACAACAAGGACTTGGTGAACCGCGTGATTTAAGCGCCGCGAAATCTTGGTATCTTAAAGCGGTAAAACAAAATCATTCCGTCGCGCAGAATAATTTAGGTGCAATGTATGAACACGCATTGGGTGTCGAGCAAGATTTCCAATTAGCATTTAAATATTATTTACTCGCGGCAAAAAATGACTATCGTTTTGCGTATTATAATTTGGGAAATGCCTATCTTAAAGGCATAGGTACGCAGATCGATAAACCGGCGGCTAAGATTTGGTTGCACAAAGCCGTTGATGCAAAAGTAGAGCAAGCCGTTGAATTGTTAGCGAATATTAAGTAGCTACGCTATTTGACGGATGATTTGTAAGTATTGTTATGTCTTGACACCCGCCTAATTTCGCCCGTATAGTCTCGATCTCTTTTGTGTAAGGTGTCCTTTGTTGTTTATAGCAATAAGGATTAAACGGGAAGCTGGTGAGTTGATAATCGGTGTTTATCGATAGTGAACAATCCCAGTACTGCCCCCGCAACGGTAAATGAGCATTTTCTGTAGTAGCCACTGTACTCATAGGTATGGGAAGGCGCAGAAATCAGGGTTTTTGTTAACCCACTCATGAGTCCGGAGACCGGCCTTGCGCACTTGTATACATTGCGGAGGGCGATGTTGTGCGGTCATTCTTATTGCCCACTTTTTTCCTCTGCTTTTTATAAACGCGAGCATTGCTCATATTACGACTTAAATAAATCTGATGTGGGTTTCTAGCGCTATTAATCTCTGGCTTCCATGTGCTAAAAAGGTTCGGCAAGTCTAACGCAACAACGATAGAGTAGAATCATGCAGCAAAACGATAAAGATAAACATCTCAACAGGATGAAGCGGTATAAGGCCGTGGTCGATGAAAAAATATCTCAGGCGCAAGAAGACCGCGGTGTCATCGTCATCAATACGGGCAATGGCAAAGGAAAAAGTTCATCGGCATTTGGCATGGCGATACGCGCACTCGGACATGATATGCGCGTAGGCATTGTGCAATTTATCAAAGGCAGTTATTCGACCGGAGAAGAGACGTTCTTGCGGCGCATCCCGGAAGTTGAATTTTATGTGATGGGTGAAGGTTTTACTTGGGAAACACAAGACAAAGAAAAGGATATACAAGCCGCGCAAAAAGCCTGGGATCAAGCTAAAAAATTATTGAGTTCCGATGCCTACAAGCTGGTAGTGTTGGATGAAATAAATATCGCGTTAAAGCTGCGTTACATCTCGGTTGGGCAAGTGATTGAAGCTTTGCAAAGCAGACCTCCTCTACAGCATGTCATCTTAACCGGGCGTGCGGCGCCGCCCGAATTGATCGCCATTGCTGATACCGTCACCGATATGCGCGAAGTCAAACATGCCTTTAGAGCGGGCATAAAGGCGCAAAAAGGGGTGGAGCTGTAAACACGGAATAGTTGTCTTTTGACCTCGTTCATCGTTGTAATTTGTGCACTGATCATCGACCGTGTGTTGGGCGAAGCCCGGCGATTTCATCCTCTGGTAGGATTTGGTTTATTAGCCCACAAGCTTGAAAGCTTGTGTCATAAACGCCTGCCACGCGCAATATTCAAGCAGCGGGTGTCGGGTGTATTGGCGGTTTTATTATTAGTGCTGCCGCCGGTGATTTTAGCATGGTTTGTTTCCTCTCTCGGTTTTTTGATAAATATATTGATTTTATACTTGGCTATTGGCTGCAAGAGCTTGCAACAGCACGCGCAATACGTGCGCTATGCTTTGCAGCAAGCCGCGCAGAATTATTATGGTATGGATAAATTACTCGCCGTTGCCGGGTCTCAAGCGGCGATTCCGCAATTATTCAAGCCTTGTCGTGTGGGGGTATTAACCCCAAGTTATAACGAGCACGCGCATGCGTGGAAAAAAAGCGGTCATCGGTTGTTTTCTTTGGCGGCCACAGATATTGACGCTGCCGTTAACCAGCTCTTAGTACTCGTGCTGGTTAATCCGAATAATCCCAGTGCAGAGGTCTTTTCCACAGAAAGAATTTTAGAATGGCATGCCAGGCTTAGCTCACGCGGCGGCGCGGGTTGGTTTTGTATTTGCTGAGCATGGCATATTACAACAGTTGCAAAGTCTGTTAGGGCCTTGGCCTATCGCAGCCCCCTCACGTTGGGT
>CAZWUO010000049.1:0-20776 GCA_964636675.1 uncultured Ectothiorhodospiraceae bacterium | reverse complement strand
GCATTCACCGAATATAATTGCAATTGGGTCTGGCTTTTCGCGATGCACTCAATGGCTTTAAATGCTGCATCCACCGGCCCGCCGCCTTCTGCTTCGGCGGAAGATTCTTGTTCATCAATGCACAATGTAATCGCTGCTTTTGGAACTTCTCCGGTGGCGGAGCAAACTTTTAAAAAGACGAGCCTGACTTTTTCATTAACCGATTCCAGACCGGCCTCGGTCACCAAGGCTTGCAAATCTTCATCAAAAATCTCGTGTTTACGATCAGCTAAATCTTTAAACCGCGAAAAGGTACTATTCAATTCTTCTTCGGATTTAAAATCAATTCCAAGTTCTTGCATGCGAGTACGAAATGCATTGCGTCCAGAATGTTTACCCAAAACCATTTTATTGGCCGCCCAGCCAACATCCTCAGCCAACATAATCTCATAGGTTTCTCGGTTTTTTAATACGCCGTCTTGATGAATCCCTGACTCATGCGCAAAGGCGTTAGCACCAACAATGGCTTTATTAGGCTGGATGGCAAAACCTGTGATACTTGAAACTAAGCGGGAAGTAGGAACTATTTGAGTGGTATCTATTTCACTCGCACAAGAAAAAATATCTTTGCGCGTTTTAACTGCCATCACCACTTCTTCCAATGAAGCGTTGCCTGCACGTTCACCTAGACCGTTAATAGTACACTCAACTTGCCGAGCGCCATTCATTACCGCAGACAGGGAGTTCGCCACCGCCAAACCTAAATCATTATGGCAGTGGACAGAAAAAACCGCTTTGTCTGAATTCGGAATTCTCTCAATAAGATTCCTAATGAGGCTGCCAAATTGCTCGGGCACATTATACCCAACCGTATCCGGAATATTAATCGTCGTTGCCCCTTCGTGAATGACTGCTTCAATAATGCGACACAGGAAATCTAATTCTGAGCGTCCTGCGTCTTCAGGAGAAAACTCTATATTATCGGTAAAATTTCGCGCTCTTTTGACAGCGCGAACGGCCTGTGCAACCACCTGATCAGGCTCCATGCGCAACTTCATTTTCATGTGAATGGGAGAAGTGGCTATAAAGGTATGGATACGCCCTTGTTGCGCAGGCTTGAGCGCTTCACCCGCAGCATCGATGTCTTTATCGAGGGCACGGGCTAAACCACATACAATACTGTCTTTTATTTCTTCTGCTACCATTTTTACGGCCGCAAAATCACCCGCACTCGCGATGGGAAACCCTGCTTCGATGATGTCTACACGCATGCGCTCTAAAGACTTTGCAATGCGCACCTTCTCATCCTTAGTCATAGACGCGCCGGGACTTTGCTCACCATCACGTAGCGTGGTGTCAAAAATAATTAATTTTTCACTCATAAACCTGCCCAGCCCTATTACCTGTCTGTTGCGCAATAGCAAAACCCAGATAATGCATAAAGACCCAAAGAATACGCAAGAAGATAACACCTAAAACGTGCTAAAGGAAAGATACTTAAGTGCTTAGGAGGTGTGCTAAAAAAAGAAATGCAATTATTCGCTGTCATCCGACGAATTACGCCGCTCTTCTCTTCTCTGACGCAATCCAACAAGGGTTAATGTAGGCCCAGATAGGGCATAGACGATAAATATAAAAAAGAGCACTTTAGCCGGATCAATTGAAACAAACACAAAAGCCAGAACAACTAACAGCAAACTGACGAATGGAACTTTTCCCTTTAAATCCAGCCCCTTGAAGCTATAATAACGAAAATTACTCACCATCGTTACGCCTCCTAGGATACATATCACCAGCGCAACAACACCTATCCCTTGAGCATCAAAATCATATTCGACACCTATCCAAACAAAACCGGCAACCATCGCTGCCGCAGATGGACTCGGTAAGCCCTGAAAAAAACGTTTATCTACGGTGTCTACCTGAGTATTGAAACGCGCAAGACGCAAAGCAGCTCCCGCCACGTAAAGAAAGGAAGCCAACCAACCGAGCTTGCCCAAATACTGTAAAGACCAAAGATAAATGACCAGAGCCGGTGCCACACCAAACGAAATCATGTCGGCAAGACTATCGTATTGCATCCCAAATTCTGTTGCGGTATTGGTTAATCTAGCGACTCGCCCATCTAGGCCATCTAACACCATCGCAATAAAAATCGCCACGGCCGCGGTTTCAAACTGACCATTTATCGCCGCAACAACGGCATAATAACCCGCGAATAAACACCCCGTGGTAAACAAATTCGGCAATAAATAAATGCCACGTCGTCTTTTGCTCTTGTCTTTTTGATCCGTCATACTGTTTCTAGTAGTGGTTCGCTTCAACATTCAAATTCGGCGGCGCTTGCTGATGTGTCAGGTAGCCTATCAACTGCTCACCGGAGAATATTTTTTGCCCAATTTTCACTTCGATTCGGCTTTGCATAGGCAAGTATACATCGACATCGGCTCCGAACAATACAAAACCGCATCGATGCCCCTGACCCACTCTCTCCCCAGGCTGTATATAGCACTTAGGCCTGAGTTTTCGCATGCGAACCACGAGCACAACATCGTCGCCTTCATCAGTCTGTATCCAGTAAGCTAAACATTGTTTATGACCATCAGAATACCAAGTATTACCCACTTTCCCTTCAATCGGTGTGCGAATCGACGCGACACTCAATGCCTGCATCGAAATAGTGATTTTTATCGCTTTGCGGTTCAGCCATGGGTCACTGATATTTTCTCGAAGATCGCTAACAATACCATCGACCGGATTGACCACACCTAATGGTGCAGCCGGTATTTGCCGAGCAGGATCACGATATAAGTAAACCAACACGAGTAACAACGGAAATAAAACCAAACTAGCTGGCCAAAAAAAGAGCAAGGACAAGAATAGGCCACCGCCTACCCCTAGCAAATAAGGAATCCCTTCACTCGCTATCGATGGATGCTTAATTGAAATCAATTATAATATGCGCAAATATAGAAAAGGGCGTCCTAAAAACGCCCCTTCTTAATTAATATGCCGTCTAAAATGACTCGCTTAGTTCTTAGACTTATCGACAATCTTATTAATCCAGGGCATCATTTCACGCAGACCCGCCCCTACTTGCTCGATGGGGTGTGCTGCGTTCAATCTACGTTGCGCGGTCATCGAAGGATAATTGCTTTGCCCTTCGAGAATGAAATTTTTTGCATATTCACCGGTTTGAATATTTTTTAAGGCTTCACGCATGGCCGCGCGACTTTCTTCATTAATGATTTTGGGTCCAGTAACATACTCGCCATACTCTGCATTATTCGAAATCGAATAATTCATATTGGCAATACCACCCTCGTACATCAAATCAACAATCAGCTTTAATTCGTGTAAACATTCGAAATATGCCATCTCAGGCGCATAACCCGCTTCGGTCAAGGTTTCAAATCCTGCTTTTACCAATTCAACAGCGCCGCCACATAATACGGCTTGCTCGCCAAACAAGTCAGTTTCGGTTTCATCTTTAAACGTGGTTTCAATAATACCGGTACGCCCGCCACCAATCGCCGAAGCATAAGATAATGCAATCGATTTTGCGTTGTTGCTCGCGTCTTGGTAAATGGCAATTAAATCGGGTATTCCGCCACCTTTGGTAAATTCATTTCTAACGGTATGCCCAGGCGCTTTTGGCGCAATCATAATCACGTCGAGATCAGAACGCGGTACAACTTGGTTATAGTGAATAGCAAAACCATGCGCAAAGGCCAAAACTGCACCCTTCTTTAGGTTGGGTTCAATTTCATTATTATATAGCTGTGACTGGAATTCATCGGGAGTCAGTAACATGACGACATCTGAGGCTTTTACCGCTTCAGCGACGGGCTTAACCGTCAGTCCTGATGCTTGAGCCTTGGCCACTGAAGAAGAACCTGAACGCAAGCCAACGATAACATTGACACCTGAGTCTTTTAAGTTGTTTGCATGGGCATGGCCTTGAGAACCATAACCGATGATCGCAACCGTCTTACTTTTAATAATGGAAAGGTCTGCATCTTTGTCATAATAAATTTTCATTTTTTCACCCTTATCTCGCTAATCAATATTCTTCATAAGCTATTTATTTATGTCACTCTGTATAAGACTTGTAGCATCAAAGCACTAAACTTCGATCGCCTCGCGCAATGCCCGAAATACCCGTGCGCACAACTTCTATAATGCTCGCATCTTCGATTGAGCCAACAAAAGCATCAATTTTGTCTCCAGTCCCCGTCAGCTCAATCGTATAACTAGTAGGGGTCACGTCAATAATTTTGCCCCGAAAAATGTCGGTTAAGCGCTTATACTCAGCTCTCGCCTTGCCTTTTGCGCTCAGTTTGATCATCATCATTTCACGTTCAATGTGTTCGCCTTCACTCAAATCAATTAAGCGCACGACATCTACTAGCTTATTTAATTGCTTGATAATTTGCTCAATAATTTCTTCTGACCCACGGGTAACCAAAGTCAATCGAGACAAGGAAACATCTTCGGTCGGCGCCACTGTCAACGACTCAATATTATAGCCTCGCGCCGAAAAAAGCCCAGCAACTCGCGACAATGCCCCTGCTTCGTTTTCCATGAGGATAGATATGATATGTCTCATTATGCAAGCTCCCTTGCACCCGACATACGCATATCATTATGGGCTTTTCCTGCTTCGATCATCGGATAAACATTTTCTGCCTGATCCGTGATAAAATTCATGAATACGAGCCGGTCTTTTAACTTAAAGGCTTCTTGCAACGCGCCTTCTACATCGCTCGGTTTCTCTATATTCATACCCACATGGCCATAGGCCTCAGCCAATTTCATAAAATCTGGCAAAGCTTCCATATAAGACATGGAATAACGTCCCTCATAAGAAAACTCTTGCCATTGTCGCACCATGCCAAGATAGCGATTATTCAAATTTATAATTTTAATCGGTAAATGATATTGCAAACATGTGGAAAGCTCTTGGATACACATTTGAATGCTGCCTTCCCCGGTGACACAGGCTACTTTTTCTTTTGGATAGGCTAATTGCACCCCCATCGCGGCAGGCAAACCAAAGCCCATGGTCCCCAATCCCCCTGAATTAATCCACCGATTGGGCTTGTTAAACTTGTAAAATTGCGCAGCCCACATTTGATGCTGACCAACGTCAGAGGTCACGTACGCATCACCTTTTGTCACTTTTGATAAGGTTTCGATCACGTATTGCGGCTTGATCAAATCGCTGGTTTTATCGTATGCAAGGCAATCCTTGGCACGCCATTCTTCTATTTGCACCCACCATTTTTTCAGCGCTTCTTTATCAATATTTTTCTTTTTTTCGACCAGAAGCTTGATCAATTCCTTAAGAACGACCTTAACATCTCCAACAATCGGTACATCGACTTTTACATTTTTTGAAATAGACGCGGGGTCAATGTCGATATGCACAATTTTTGCGGTTGGGCAAAATTCTGACAATTTACCCGTCACCCTATCATCGAAACGCGCGCCGATAGCAATCAACACATCGCATTCATGCATCGCCATATTCGCTTCATAAGTTCCATGCATGCCTAACATGCCAAGATTCTGTTTGTCCGAAGCTGGATAAGAACCCAAGCCCATCAAGGTATTGGTAATCGGGAAATTAAGCTTGTGGGTAAACTCGGTGAGTTCTTTTGAAGCCTCAGCGAGAACCACGCCACCACCACTGTAAATCATAGGGCGTTTGGCGGCCACCATCATATCTACTGCTTTGCGGTTTTGCCCTGGATGCCCTTTGATCACCGGATTATAAGAACGAATTTCTACCTTTTTGGGGTATTCATAATTAATTTTGATCTTAGGCTCGGTCATATCTTTTGGCAGATCCACCACCACAGGGCCTGGCCTACCGGTAGTGGCCAAATAAAATGCCTTTTTCAGGGTGATCGCAAGGTCGTTGATATCCTTCACAAGAAAATTATGTTTAACACACGGTCGGGTTATGCCTACTGCATCGACCTCTTGGAACGCGTCACTGCCAATAACCGGAGTAGATACTTGACCGGTAATAACCACCATGGGAATGGAATCAAGAAAAGCCGTTGCGATACCCGTTACCGCATTCGTTGCACCGGGCCCCGAAGTCACTAATACGACACCGGGCTTGCCGGTTGCGCGTGCATAACCATCAGCCGCATGGGTCGCCGCTTGCTCGTGACGCACTAGAATATGCTGGACATCTTCTTGCCGATAAATTGCGTCATAAATATGTAATACAGAGCCTCCAGGGTAGCCAAAAACGAAATCGACTCCCTCGTCTTTTAGGAACTGTATTAGTATTTCACCGCCGCTTAATTCCACTTAACTGTAACTCCTGAATCGATCTTGACTGGCTAGTCGTTATTCTGCGAACCGCGCATAATATCCTAATCGCCTGCTTTTTTCATCCACTTATTAGGGCACTGCGCTCAATTGAGCAGAATTAATAATCCATAGAAAGAATCCCAATGGATAAGCCGCTGCTTGGCGAGAGGCGTGTCATAGCAAAAGAAAATTTTTCGTCGGTCGATAATTTGTACAGCTCGGCAAGTGCAACATCGAAATATTTCGTCGGCAAGTCTTTAATTAACATGCCAATGGCCCTATCAATCTGTTAAGATTCGCGCCAGGATTCGGTGGAACAAAACTAAATCAACAGTATCTAAATGATGCTTACACTTATTTGACCGATAAAACAGTCGTTTATTTTCCAAGAAATTGTACATGAGCAAACAGAGCAACACCGAAAAAACCGTAATTATTCAAGGGGTTACTGCGGACGGCCGAAAATTCAGGCCAAGTGATTGGGCAGAAAGAATCAGCGGTATGCTGGCAAGATTTGGCAATGACCACCGCATTATCTACTCCCCTCAATTAAAGCCAGTATCCATCGAAGGGATAAAGTGCATCGCCATGGATGGAAAGCTCGAAACACAAAACCCAGGGGTCTATAGCCAAGTTATGAACTTTGCAACACGCAACAATCTTAACATTGTAAAATCAGACCAAACGTTTTAACAACAACTTATTCTCACACCAGTCGATATTCCGCAGGCACCTGATTCAGACCCGTCATGCTCACACCAAGATCATGCAAAATTCCATCGTTAATATTGTAAATCCATCCATGCAATGAAAGCGGCTGCTCTTTTTTCCAGGCTTCCTGCACAATCGTAAAATGACTCAAGTTCATTAACTGCTCTAAAACATTGATCTCACACATCGCATCCACTTTATCACGCTCACTAGCAAGCTTATCGATACGGTCTTTATTTTTTATATAAGCCGATTTAATCGGATGCAACCAATGATCAATAAGCCCGAGGGAATTAGTTTCCATCGCCGCCTTAACACCTCCACACCCATAATGCCCACATACGATGATGTACTTAACTTGCAACACTTCAACGGCATACTGAATAACTGACAAGCAATTTAAATCAGATAACACAATAACATTTGCTACATTTCGATGCACAAACAACTCGCCAGGCAACAGCCCTACAATTTCATTTGCAGGCACGCGACTATCCGCACAACCAATCCAAAGATACTCTGGAGCCTGCAGCTCACTCAGCTTAGCAAAAAAACCAGGGTCTTCTAATTTTATCTTCTCAGCCCAATCAGCGTTTTTTTCAAACAGTTTTTTTAAATGTGTATCCATTGACTATCTACCTTTGAAACTGAAATTATTTTCAATGCCACCTAAACATCGCTATATAAGAAAAATCAAATGAGTATTTTGAACTCGTTCTTCCTGATGCTCTTTAAAATAAAGCGCCATTGAGACAATAAAAAATTAAATTTTACAAAACTTTCTTATAACAATATAAAGAATACACGGGTACTCAATTCGAGTCGATCCCTTCCTGCAATATATTTTTTCTAAACCGGTGTATCTGTTTTTTTAGGCGTGCATTTGAGCAAACAGACAGGGAGGAAGCCAGCAACATTCTATACACCCATTTTCGAGAAACTTTTATGCTGATACTTGGATCAAGAAAGTTAGCTTTGTTGGCGACTAACTCTAGGGTTTTTAAACCAATGAGTATTGGCCATAAGGCGGCAAGCCTAAGACGAATTTCGAATCGAGGCAACGCAAGTAAATATTGCTCTGCAGAACTAAAATAGGCTAATGCTTGGGCTATCACTTGCTGTATAACCGGGCGAAACTTTTCATCATTCGCTAAGTTTAATAAATCATTTGTCGTTAGCTCTCTTTCATCTAACCAGGTTTGCGGCAAATAACAACGCCCAAGTCGTGCATCTTTTGCGACATCGCGCACTATATTAGTCAACTGTAAAGCTTTGCCAAACTCAAGCCCCCAAATATGAAAACTTTTTTGCTCCAAAACACTCACTGAAGAGACGTATCGCATTGACTGCCGCGTCCAAAACTCACCAACACAACCCGCAACATAATAGGTATAAACATCTAATGCTTTTTGATCATCTAGCGCGATGATTGATTGAGTAGCATCGAATGTCGATAAATCTATTTGCATCCCTTGGGTCAATACATCCACTACATGACTCACCGCCAAATAATCGTTACGCGGCAATGCTGCAACAGCGAGAAAAATAGTTTGCAGCGAACGAATCAAGAAAACTTCATTTTTATTCTCAAGCTTAGCGGCCACAACTGCGATCAATTTATCGAGAGACCTTTGCTCGAGATTAATTAATAACAAAGACCGAAATTTATTTAATAGTAATTCACGCTGCTCGCGACTTATTTGATTTGTATCTGCAATGCTATCGGCAGCTCGTGCTAATAAATAAGCCAAAGAAATACTCTTGCGCATGGCATGAGGCAACACACGCATGGACAAATAAAAGCTGCGCGATACAGATTTAAGCAAAGAATTTAATACGATATCATTCATTATGCGACAAAAAGAAAGTTCTTAGGACGTGTAATTAGTATCTTAACGCAGAGGGACTGCAGAATCACAAAACTTCTTCAACTTGCTTGGCTTTGCTGGCCAACAGATTTTTAACAAAAGGTATCGTAATGGCACGCTGCGCGACCAACGATGCACGATCTAATTCATCGAGCAAATTAAACAAGGCTGTCGCATCTCGTGGACAATGGCGTAATAGATATTGCCCAACTTTTTCAGTTAAGATGAAGCCACGCAATCTTGAACGAAGCTGCATCGCTTGGATTTTTTCTTCATCCGACAATGTTTGCACACGATATACAAAGCCCCAAGATAATCGGGAACTCAAGTCTGACAACCTAAACTTGAGGTTTGCAATGGGCTGGCTAGAAGTGAAAATTAATTGCGCACCAGAATCAAACGCCCTATTATAGAGATGAAAAAGAGCTTGCTCCCATTCTTCCCTACCCGCAATTAAATCGATATCATCCAAACAAATGATTTGACAACTTTCCAAGCCGTCCAAGGCTTCAATCGACGCCTTTATTAACTCTCTAAAAGGAAGATATACCGCACTAAAAGTATTGTCTCCAGCGGATTTACACGCCGCCTGTAGAAGATGGGTTTTTCCAGCACCTGGGCCACCCCAAAAAAACAACGAACCTTCACTTGATTTATCGCTAATAGACCGTTTGAGCTTATTAAATAATTCCTCATTCTTACCCCAAATAAAATTCTCAAACGAGGCATTATCCCGCAATTGAATTTCCAGTGGAATTTGAGTCGATATCATATAGTTCTCAATTAATTCTCAATTATTTTTTTTCACATAAAGCTGACTGCTAACATAACGCTCATGTGCATATCTTAATATAACCATCAACACGGCAGCAACCGGCAACGCGAGTAATATTCCAAAAAAACCGAATAATTGACCTCCTGCGAGCACCGCAAAAATAACCGCCACAGGGTGTAAACCAATTTTATCCCCCACCAATAATGGCGTTAAAATAAAACTTTCAACCACCTGCCCCACACCAAACACTAATGCAATATAAACCAAGACAAAGACTTCTTGAAATTGCAGTAGCGCCGCAATGCCTGCCACAATAAGACCAACCACTACTCCAAGATACGGCACAAAACTCACCAAGCCCGCAATAACGCCAATGAGTAACGCAAAATCCAACCCTATTAGAGCAAGCCCAGCGGTATATAACCCACCTAAAACAAGCATTACAAGAAGCTGTCCTCGCAGAAATGCGCTTAACACACTGTCTGAGTCTCTGGCTAACTTGCTAACGGTTGGTTCATAACGCCGTGGAATGAGTTCATGAATACGCGAGATTAAAATATCCCAATCACGTAATAAATAAAATGTAATCACGGGGATTAAGAGTAAGTTTGCAAACCAAGCCACCAGCAATAAACCTGATTTAGAGATCGTCGAAAATGTTTTTGCGGCAATGTTTCCAGCATTTTTCCAATGCTCAGTAATGCTTGCGCGTAATTGACCGAGATCCAAAGAAACGTCCGGTATACCCAATAAAGATAATACCCAAGGTATAAAAACATGTTGAATTTGGTCAATATAGCCTGGCAGTTTATCCAGCAAAGATACGATTTGCCGCTCAATAATAGGTAACACCACGAGTAAAAATATAAGCACTGCGATACTAAGCAACAAAAAGACAATGAATACTGCAAAACTTCGCGATAAATATTTTTCCAGACGGTCGGTTAATGGATCACCCAAGTAAGCGAAAAAAGCCGCTATCATAAAGGGGGTCAACACCGGAGCAAGCAGGTAAAACAACAAACCCATTGTTACAACAGAAAATATAGTTAACCACTTTTGAGACTCAGTCATATTCTTTATTTTTTCTCGATGCTAAGATTGCACGCCGACTCCAAACCAAGATATAACCCAGTCCACTCACCAAGATGGTTACCGCAGTCACTCCGATCAAGCCTTGAAGAATAGACTCAGGTAGCTGAATAAGCTGCGAAATAATCACAACAAAGACTAAGACAATCTCCATAAACGTATTAATTTTGCTCGAAATGGATGGCTCCATCGCGTAGTTTCCAATAAATAAGTAATACGCAACAGCACCAAACATGATAACGAAATCACGCAGTAGCACTACTATTACCAACCAAATCGGTAGCAAGCCGGTATAACCCAGAACGATAAAGGAGCATACCAGTAATAATTTATCTGCAATGGGATCTAAAATAGAGCCTAAGCGACTTTCCCAGCCATAATGTTTTGCAAGAAAGCCATCTATCCCATCGGATATTCCAGCCACCGCAAAGAGCAATAAGGCAAAGCCATAATCACCATGCAACAGGAGCAATACCACCGGCCAAACCAACATAACACGTAACATGCTGATAATATTTGGCAGATCTCTGCGCGTCATGGAAGCAAACGAAAACTAAGATGATCTTCTGGAGGTTCGAATATAGCGTCATGGTTTTTAATCAGCAATTTGCCGAGTGATAATGATTTTACAAACCCCGATGCCTCGCCGCGTAGCTCCACTTCAAAAATAACATTATTGGTGTAAACTTCGGTAATATGCGATGCGGACACCGAAGAAAGTGACGCAAAGTAGTTATCGAGCTTTACAAAATCTTGCAACGTACTGACATCGGTTATTTGAACTTTTATCCGCGCAGCAGTGTCATCGTCCGCTGAAACACTGGCGTATTTGAGAGCCAAGGTTTCAGCAGTACGGGATAAACCCGTGCTAATCAAACTTTCAGAGCTACGCCCTCTGGTGCGCCAACTCGTGACATCATCTCCCTGATACAACGACCAGCGGCCTTGCCATACTCCAAACGAATCGAGGAATACCCTACCGACTAAAATAGCTTCTGTTTGATAGCGCATTGAAGCATTTACAATAGGCTCGCGAAAATCGCCCCAGACATCGTTAATATTAATATTAATTTGGTCTTCAAGATCCAATAGCGGAAAAATCAGTGGCAAGCCACGCTGTACAGCATACTTTCTTAAGCTTCTTAAAATTTCCGTGTCTTCAGTAGAATCTAATAGATAACGACCTCTCGCATCCTGAAACCCTAGCCAAACCAGGGTTGTCGGTCGAGTATTACCCCAGACAGGGAGTTTCTTTTGCCACAAAGCTTCCTTTATCGCTTTTTCATCAAACAATACCACCAGAACTTCTTGATAGCTGACCACTGGAATTTGGCGTATTGCATGCTTTGCTTCCACGTCAGAGGAAAACCCTAACGGAGATACCAAAGGCACAGGCTCGAGCTTTTCTTTTTCATAGCGGAATTGACTGACATATTGTGCTGCTTGGCGTAGCAAAGCTTCCCCTTCGGGCTTGCTGGCAATCTCAGTTTTCCCGGTAATACGGATGAGCAACTCTTCAAAAGCACGCTTAATGAGACGCTGACGCTCCGTCTGCTGCTGATTATCCGAAGCCAAGCGGACTTCATACAAATCCTTTATCTGGGATGCTTCAACCGGCAGCCAGCACAACGAAATGGAAAAAAAACACGTAGAAATAATTTTTAACGGTTTGAAACGTGACATAATGCGCATGGTTCACACAATGATTGTTAAGGTATTGAAACGTAACATGAAAGACTTAGTTTAACTTAGGTTTAATTTAGTTTACTCACAACAATTAGACTCCAGCACTATATTAACAGATAATTAATAAAAGGGTTTATCGGGTTTGTATTTGCGCCCCCATTATGCTGCTAACAAACAAAGCACCGTTACTGCCCACAGCGAGCTATAATTATCACCATAACGAACGCCATAATCAGCTGGCAACAGTGCTAAAATACACACATAGACGAACTTTAAACCCCTCATTTCGAAACCTATTTTCCTTAAGAGCATCCACTTATGAAAGAAACTTCTCTTAATTATCGCGACGCCGGCGTCAACATTGATGCGGGCAATGCGCTTATTGATCATATTAAACCCATCGCATTACGCACCCAACGACCCGGCGTCTTGTCAGGGCTTGGTGGTTTTGGGGCTTTATTCGAAATTCCAAGCGGTTATAAAAAACCCGTGCTGGTTTCAGGAACCGACGGCGTCGGCACCAAACTCAAGCTCGCTACCGAAATAAACAAACATGACACGATTGGCATCGACCTCGTCGCCATGTGTGTTAACGATATTATTGTAACGGGTGCCGAACCCTTATATTTTTTAGATTATTATGCAACAAGCAAGCTGGATACATCGGTTGCGGTGGATGTTATTAAGGGAATAGGGCAAGGTTGCGAACTCGCTGGCGCCGCGCTATCCGGTGGCGAAACGGCCGAAATGCCGGGAATGTATCAGCCCGGCGAATATGACCTCGCCGGTTTTTGTGTCGGAATCGTCGAAAAAGAAGCGATCATCGACGGCTCGTCGGTGTGCGCCGGCGACGTACTCATTGGCTTAGCGTCATCAGGCCCCCACTCCAATGGTTACTCGCTCATCCGAAAAATAATTCAATTCGCCAACGCTGACTTGTCTGAAATGCTGGGTAATTGCACACTCGGCGAGCATTTATTAGCTCCCACCCGAATTTATGTAAAACCACTGCTTAAGCTCATGAAATCAGTGAATGTAAAAGCGCTTGCCCATATCACAGGAGGTGGTTTACTGGAAAACCTTCCCCGGGTATTGCCCAAAAACACCCACGCAATAATCAACGAATCTTCCTGGCAGTGGCCTGAAATTTTTCAATGGTTGGAAAAAAGTGGCAACGTAGATCATCAAGAGATGTACCGAACCTTCAACTGTGGCATAGGAATGGTCATCTGTGTTGCGCCAGATCTCGCGGAAAAAACACTGGAATTATTAACCCACGAAGGTGAAATCGCCTATCGTATCGGCGAAATAGCAAACTCCAGCGGCGAGACACGCGTTGCAATCCAATAATGGCAACTAGGCCTTTTTCTATCGTCGTTCTCATTTCCGGGAATGGTTCGAATCTACAAGCGATTATTGACCAAGTTCAAGCACGTAAACTTGAGCTTAACATCGCCTGCGTCATTAGCAACAAAACAAATGCGTTTGGCTTAGTTCGCGCACAAAACGCAGGAATAAAAACCATAAACATCAAGCACCAAGATTTTGCTTCGCGCGAAGCTTACGATCACGCATTAGCGAAAGCGATTAATATTCATGCGCCCGAGCTGATTGTGCTCGCAGGTTTTATGCGCATCCTAAGCGCTCATTTTGTCAATGCCTATTTGGGCAAACTCATCAATATCCATCCATCACTTTTACCCAAATACCAAGGCTTAAATACGCACCAACGCGTACTAGACGCAGGCGATCAAGCACATGGTGCGAGCGTGCATTTTGTCACCCCAGAACTCGACGCCGGCCCCGTTATTTTACAAGGCATTACCGATGTAAGACCAGACGATACTGCTGAAGATCTTGCACAACGTGTACACACGATTGAGCACAACATATACCCCATCGCTATCGACTGGATTATGCGTCAACGCCTGCGGATGAATGATTCATATCAGCTATTTCTGGACAATATTCCATTAAACGAACCCAAGCTAATCACCCCAAATGGACGCTGAGCTTTTAATCTGGATCAATCAAGCATGGGCAAACCCCTGGCTTGACCTCTTGTTTATTTGGATATCAGAAAAATATACTTTCTCATTTCCGTTGCTGGCTATTTTAATCGTATA
Organism: uncultured Ectothiorhodospiraceae bacterium; assembly: GCA_964636675.1. Lineage (GTDB taxonomy): Bacteria > Pseudomonadota > Gammaproteobacteria > S012-40 > S012-40 > JALUUH01. The sequence goes on along the minus strand of CAZWUO010000049.1, from coordinate 6,209 downwards.
TTTTGGCTTGAAATACGGAAAATCTGGATGGATACTGGGACTGTTTATTGTATTAGTCCCTGCCATAGCAGATCTCGTTGGGAATATGCTCAAAGATTTTTTTTCTCATCCACGCCCGTGTTTTGAGTACGCACATCTTCTGCGCAAACCCGGTGGAATTAGCACCGCCTGCGCAACCAGCACCGGCGGCATGCCCTCAAATCACGCGATAAACTTCTTTGCTGTTTTTACCTTTTTATCCGTTGTGTTAAAACGCTGGCCGTTAACCATCGCATTTATTACCTTATCCGTATTAGTGGGAATCTCTCGAATCTACTTAGCCAATCACTTCCCCAGCCAAGTGCTGGTAGGAGCAATCATTGGAGCAATGATTGGTTATCTATTAGCTTGGCTATGTTTAAAACGCTGGCCTTTTATAACATTGAAAAACACCAGCAACATATGAATGCCATCACAAAACCCTTGATCCTAGAATCCGCAGCTGGACGAACTGAAGAGTGCGTTAAACTCTTGTAAAATACAGCGAACAACACTCAGAGGGAGAAGATATCGACTTTTACTATTTTCGCTAAAAGGTATCTGAAGGATTGTGTAACATACTCACGTCTTTGCGCAATATCTCGTGCGGTGGGGATTGCAGATAAAACCCCTTTTTTTGCAACGCAGAAATGACTTCACCGACATCCACCCTTGCTAACTTTTTCTTGGGGCTTAATTTAAGCTCCATTACCTTTGTTAAACGGCCGGTTATTTTTTTTAAATCTTCATCAAGCTGCTCAACAAGCACATCCAGATCTTCCTCTGCATAGGGCAAATAAAGATACATTTCTGATTTTTTAGCACAACGAAAAACCACACACCGCATCAAACCACTCGCTTTTGTTACTTAAGAATTTTTTTCTTGAAATTTGAGTTACGGGCATATGCACGACGTACTCCGTATAAACTGAGCAAGAACAACATTAATGCGTGTAGCGAAATCGCAGATGCAGAGCTGGCATCCGTTCCGTCCTTAGCAGCCGCGTTGTCACTCTTTTGCTCTTTGCCTGTATCTGCTGAACCTGCGTTGCCGTCCGGCTGATCTTGGTTTGCTTCATCAGTTGCTGGCGCTTGGGGCTCTGGCTCTGGCTCTGGCTCTGGCTCTGGCTCTGGCTCTGGCTCTGGCTCTGGCTCTGGCTCTACTTGACCTTGAACGCTTATCATTTTGTTGAGTTGGTTATTACTACTGTTCAGGCTATCCGATTCATTAGCGCTAACATTAATGCTGATAGGGTAATCACCCGTTGTATCAGAGCTTATTTTCAACACCACCTTGCCTACCTCATTCACCGCTAAGGTAGAAAACAAACAAGCAAGCAAGGTATTATTATCCACATTCAGCGTGCTCTCACAGGTAGCGGTACCGGCGTCAATACTGTCTATACTCAGCTTAGCATCCAAAACATTATTAAGCTGAATAGCCGTCGCCGCTAAAGGACCGTGATTGCGTACCGAAATCTCGATTTGCGATGGGACTGCTTGGTTAGCGCCTTGACTTGCTTTGAATGCCCTGGGCTTAGAGAAGGCTTTCGAGAGAGATTGCGACAAGGGTTTTGCAACAACCGCCGTGTTTAGCGTTGTTTGCGTTACCGATAAGTCGGCAACCTCGGGGGTAAGCATATAGGCATGCCAAACATAGTCCGCATCAACAAGTTTACCCCCAAGGCCAACTATACGGCCTACATTGCTAATCCCGCTGGCCTTGTAAAAATGCCAGACAGCCCTGTCCTCTGCGGGAATTTGATCCCAAAGCAAGTATTCTTGCCAGTTTATGTTGCCTTCAGCATCAGTTTCTTGGCGATAAACAAACGGGATACGCCCAGGCTTACCATTGACGACCGGAGACGTGGGCGCTCCTGGTGGTTGATTGAGCGGCGGACTGCCTATGGTTTCTCCGACCACATATCCGGCATCATTTATATTATTTGCCCAAGCGGAACTCCCAAAGGATGGCAGTAAATCCTGGATACCAGTGCTGTCAGACCAAGCAAAAGGATGGGTAACGACGTAACCAGGAGGTCTGAAGGGGTTATTGAATAACGCATTTGCACCACCGACAATAACGCCCGAGTTATTGACATCTACACCACCCCAACTGGTTATCGCACGGGGATCATCACTGATTTTTGGCAACAAGGTCTCACTCGGATCACCAACCTGCCAACGGAATGATGAACTGGCTTGCCCCCACACATTGGGACCTTGGATGCCTGAAATAACCGAGCTATTGTTAAGTGCAAAGGCTTCACCTTCAAATTCACTGCCATCACCGAGCAAAATAGGTTGCGCACTGGCATTAAGCCAATATGCCGCATAATGTTTCACCCCATCGTTGAGGCTTCCGACGATGACGCCATTATCGTTAATATCCCAAGCTCGACTACTCGAATAACCATTCAGCAGGGGTAGATTACTCAGCTGCCAACTGCCCGTTTCAAATTGCCACAGCGCAGCGATAGAAAGGTCAGCGCTATTTGTCCAGCCAACGATATCACCTTGGCTATTCATACCACTGGCCGCAGCGGCTTCATCATAATCAGGCAACACAATATAGGTCGTAGAACCGGATGGAAAAACAATAGCTTGCTGTAGTGTAAGAATGTCAGATGAACCAATAACCAAGCCGGCATCATTGACTCGAAATACTTGTGCCTGGGAAAAATCCCCTTCTTCACTCACATAGCCTATGGGGCCAAGATCCGTCACGCTATACTGAGGATGATTCTCCGCATAAAGCGGCATGACCAAGCTAAAAGCAAAGATGAAAAGTGTGATATGTGATAGAGGTAATTGGCGCATACGGCATTCCCTTGTCGTGTCGTGTTAACAGTCAAACACGAAGCAATTATTTCATTGCTTCATGAACATCATCAGGCATTTTATATCCAATGACATCCCATGCGTTACGGCATAATATCATCGCGTTTTTTATTACCAACCTATACTCTACTTACTCTATCTGAGGGCCGATCTTTGGGCAAGTATTTTCGAACTAAAAATACCGAAAAACAAGCAAAAATACGCAAAAAATAGGATTAAAGACTGTTCCGATAAACCTAGAAACAGCAACACCCGGATCCGTTTCGACACCCGGGTGCTTAATATGCATGAAAATATTAGCTTACGCCACCTCTACCATCGCTGCCTTTTTTTTAAATGTTAGTGCTTCTCCATCGATCTCAACAACAATGGTATCTCCAGCGACAAACTTTGCGCTCAATATTTCTTGCGCAAGCGCATTTTCTATTGAGTTTTGTATCGACCGACGCAGTGGTCGCGCCCCATATACTGGGTCATACCCTGCTTCTGCCAAATAATCCAATGCAGCAGGTGAAAGCTCCAATTCCAAATCACGGTCTTGCAATCGCTTGCGCAAATAGGATATTTGAATATTTGCAATCGCGTGTATTTGCTCACGCCCCAAGGGATGAAAGACGACAACATCATCAACTCGGTTGATAAACTCAGGGCGAAAATGCGTACCCACTACGTCCATCAAGGAATTCTTCATTTGTTGATAATTTTCTTCACCGCTCATTTCTTGAATAATTTGTGAACCAAGATTGGATGTCATGACAATTACCGTATTTTTGAAATCAACTGTGCGACCTTGCCCATCGGTTAAACGCCCATCATCCAATACTTGCAGCAAGATATTAAAAACATCTGGGTGCGCTTTTTCTACTTCATCCAATAATATCACGGAGTATGGTTTGCGCCGTACCGCCTCTGTTAAGTAACCACCTTCTTCGTAACCTACATAACCCGGAGGTGCACCGACTAAACGTGCGACCGAGTGTCTCTCCATAAACTCAGACATATCTATACGCACCATCGCGTCATCCGTATCGAATAAAAAATTAGCCAGTGCTTTTGTGAGTTCAGTTTTACCAACCCCAGTAGGGCCCAGAAATAAAAACGAGCCTATGGGTCGATCTGGATCAGACAAACCAGCACGTGAACGTCGTATGGCATTGGATACCGCAACCACTGCTTCGGGTTGCCCGACAACACGAGTCTGTAACTGTTCTTCCATGCGCAAGAGCTTTTCGACTTCACCTTCGAGCATTTTTGAAATCGGAATGCCTGTCCACTTAGAAACGACTTCAGCAATTTCTTCTTCCGTTACGTTATTGCGTAGCAAGGTCATGTCGGGCATTTCTACTTGGGAGGCAGCTTCGATCTGGCGCTCAAGCTCGGGGATTTTTCCATATTGAAGCTCCGACATCCGTGCAAGATTACCTGCGCGACGCGCTGTTTCTAACTCTTGGCGCACGCGTTCAAACTCTTCTTTGATATGTTTAGAACCTTGAACAACAGCCTTTTCTGACTTCCACACCTCTTCCAATTCAGAATATTCGCGTTCAAGTCGGGCGATTTCACTGCGTAAGTTTCCTAGGCGTTTTTTTGACGCTGCATCGGATTCTTTTTTCAGCGCTTCTTGCTCGATTTTCAATTGGATTAAACGACGATCCAATTTGTCCATTGCTTCCGGTTTGGAATCAATTTCCATACGGATACGACTCGCGGCCTCATCGATTAGGTCGATTGCCTTATCCGGAAGCTGGCGATCAGAAATATACCGGTGAGATAAAGTCGCCGCCGCAACGATTGCCGGATCAGTAATATCAACACCATGATGTACTTCGTATTTTTCTTTGAGTCCACGCAGTATCGCAATCGTGTCTGCGACACTTGGTTCATTGACCAATATCTTTTGAAAACGTCGCTCGAGTGCAGCATCTTTTTCTACATATTGACGGTATTCGTTTAAGGTCGTAGCCCCTACACAGTGTAACTCGCCACGAGCGAGCGCAGGTTTTAGCATATTACCTGCATCCATTGCACCTTCCGCTTTACCCGCACCCACCATGGTATGCAACTCATCAATAAATAAAATGACTTGACCTTCTTGTTTTGCCAAGTCGCTCAGCACAGATTTCAATCTTTCTTCGAACTCACCACGAAATTTTGCACCTGCGATCAGCGCCCCCATGTCGAGTGACAATAAGCGTTTATTTTTTAGACCCTCGGGAACTTCCCCATTAATAATGCGCTGCGCAAGCCCTTCGGCAATTGCAGTTTTACCCACCCCTGGCTCGCCGATTAAAGCGGGGTTATTTTTCGTTCTGCGCTGCAATACTTGTATGGTTCTGCGGATCTCATCATCTCGCCCAATAACCGGATCAAGCTTGCCTTGCTCAGCGCGCTCAGTAAGGTCAATCGTATACTTTTGCAGCGCTTGTCGTTGCTCTTCGGCATCTGGGTTATCCACTTTTTGGTCACCACGCAGCTCGTCTATGGCTTGCTCTAAAACACCTTTCGAAGCGCCCGCCGCGCGCAAGACATTGCCAAGTTTAGCTTTTTTTTCTTCGAGGCTTGCCAATAAAAATAATTCACTAGAAATAAAGCTGTCTTTTCTCTTCTGCGACAACTTATCGGTCAGATTCAGCAACCGCACGGTATCTTGTGACACCTGTACATCACCGCTGGCACCATGCACTTGGGGCACTCGCTCTAGCTCTTGCTGCAGCTGTGAACGCAATTGATTGACATTGACCCCCGCTTTCAACAGCAAATTTGCAATACTCCCGCCCTCTTGATCAAGCAAGGCCGTCATTATATGTAGCGGCTCTATAAACTGATGATCTCGCCCTACCGCAAGACTTTGCGCATCTGCAATCGCAATCTGAAACTTAGTCGTTAACTTGTCCATTCTCATCGTATTTCTCTCTTAATAAGGTACTCCAATTAATGATTATCTGGGGCAAAACACACGCAATTTCAAGTAACAAGTTATCCATGGAGAGCGATCTGATGATGCACCAGGATTAAAACCTCCGCGCGCACTGCACGCCTTGCAATACAAACACTAATAATATTAATGAATATTTCAAACCTTCGTCCATCTATCGATACACAGCATGAATCAAAAACCCTAGGGTCTGTTTATTCTCAAGAAATCAAGCCATTCAACCGATAGTGGAATGAAGATTATCCAATAGCGTGAGCCTGATAATCGCTTTAATCGAAACCCGCGTACCTAATTGTGTAATGAATAGGTATCTGATATGGAGGCTAGTTTGCCGATGCGCATTCTACTAGTAGAAGATGATCAAATGTTAGGCGATGGGATTCGCGCTGGCTTAACCCAGAAGGGGTATGCGGTT
>CAZWUO010000048.1:0-20790 GCA_964636675.1 uncultured Ectothiorhodospiraceae bacterium | reverse complement strand
TATCCTGCAGGTGAAAAATGTTGATTTAGCCAATGGGGATATTGTATTTGATGGTTGTGTTCATGTGCAGGGTGATGTGGCTACCAACATGAATATAGAAGCTACGGGAGATGTATTGATCGAAGGTGTGGTAGAGGCAGCGAATATATCTGCGGGTGGAAATATTATTGTACGTGGTTCAGTGATTGGTCGCGGTGAGGTATTTGATCAGCAGGGAAAGCTAAACCCTCAAGCGGTTTTACTTCAGGCTAAAGGTACCATATCACTCAATGTCGTCGAGAATGTGCGAGTGAAATCGGGTGATGTTATTTTTGTTAAGGAACTAGTTTCGCGCTGTGAGTTAAGCGCATTTAATGAAATCATTGTGGGTGGAGTCTCGAGTAAATCTGGAAAAATAGTGGGGGGCAAGATACGCTCCGGGATTTTAATTAGTGCGAATACTGTTGGATCTATTGCGGGCATCAAAACGGAGCTTGAAATTTCTGATGATGGCTCAGCAAAAATAAAATTGAATGAAGTGATTGTGAAACTTTCCGGAGTGCTAGCAAAACTAAAAAAATTCGAGTCAATCATCCTTGCTGCGCGCACCCAACAAAATGATTCATCCCAGTTATATCACAAGGTATTGTCGCAAAGAGGCATTGTGTTTAGAGAATATTTAGTCCTCGACGCGCATAAGTCACTACTTAGAAAAGAAACTAAGCGTTGCAAAGACGGGAAAATAGATGTGAAAATTGAATTATTCGCAGGTACAACGATACGCATTGGGAATCGAGTGAAGAAAATGACCGAAGATATCAAGGGTCGTGTATTTAAAATTAATAACGGTAATATTTACTAAGGGCCGGTCATTTGACTGCTTTTCCTAAGATTATTCTCCGTAAATTATTCCGGGCAACCACGTTGCCAATTCTGGCCAAAACCCGATCATTGCTAAAGTGAGCAACTGGATAATAATAAACGGTGTGACCCCTTTGTAGATTTGCAGAGTAGTAACGGTGTTTTCAGCCACCCCGCGTAGATAAAATAATGCGAAGCCGAAGGGGGGGGTTAAAAAAGAGGTTTGTAAATTAAGCGCAATCATAATTCCCAGCCATACTGGGTCCACGCCCATGACTAATAAAACGGGGCCTACAATGGGCACTACGATAAAAGTAATTTCTATAAAGTCTAATACGAAGCCAAGTAAAAACATAATTAACATGACCACGACGAGGGCGCCAAAAGTTTCTCCAGGTAGGTCGCTTAACAATTCGTGAACGAGTTCATCACCGCCAAAGCCTCTAAACACCAGCGCAAAAAAGGCTGCACCAATGAGGATCATAAAGACCATACTGCTCACCAAGGTCGTTTGTTGCACGACTTCCGTGAGTACTTTCCTATTTAACTGTTTTTTGAGTAATGCAAGTAACAGAGCGCCCATTGCGCCTACCGAAGCGGCTTCAGTGGGAGTCGCGATACCGCCTAAAATTGACCCGAGAACCCCAATGATGAGCAATAAAGCCGGAGCCAAGCCCTTTATCAATAGATAAAAGCTAAACCCATTATGGGACATTTGCTCATCGGTTGTTAATGCGGGCATTGCGGCGGGTTTTACCATGGCGACAATCAATAAGTAAGTAATATATAAGGTCACGAGAAGCAGGCCAGGTATCATCGCTCCCGCAAATAAGTCACCGACTGATAGCGTATTAGGCGAAAATATGCCCATATCCAACTGAGCTTGTTGATAAGCGGAGGACAATACATCGCCGAGCAGTACTAAGATAATTGACGGCGGGATAATTTGTCCCAATGTTCCGGAGGCACAGATAGTCCCAGCGGAAAGAGCGGGATCATATCCACGGCGTAACATTGTTGGTAAAGCAAGCAAACCCATAGTGACCACGGTCGCGCCGACAATACCGGTGCTGGCGGCGAGTAACATCCCGACGAGTGTTACGGATATCCCTAGGCCGCCGCGCATTTTGCCAAACAATTTGCCCATATTTTCCAGCAGGTCTTCCGCAATCTTTGATTTTTCCAGCAAAACACCCATAAACACAAATAAAGGCACGGCAAGCAAAATTTGGTTAGTCATAATTCCGTATAGACGGTTAGGTAATGCAAACAGGAAGTCTTCGTCAAAAATTTCTAGTTCCCAGCCTATCCACGCAAAGGCGAGGGAAGTGCCTGCAAGCGTAAATGCGACCGGGTAACCGAGCAGGAGTACACCGCAGATGACGGCGAACATGATGAGGGGCATAAATTCTTCAAACATTATTTATCGAATCAACAGGCAAGGGTTGTCGTTTAAATATAATTAATAGATTTTGCAGTAAATCAGATATTCCTTGAATTATCAGCAAGATAGCGAGTAAAATTATGTTGCTTTTGAGTAAGTATACAAAGGGTAGTCCACCGGCTTCGCGCGATCTCTCTTGCAGTTTCCAGGATTCGAAGACGTACTCCGAACTACTCCATAAAATAAACCCACAAACCGGAAGTAGTAACAACAGCGTGCCACCCACATTAACCCAAGCTTTTGCGGATGCAGTCAGTCGATGATAGAAAATATCGACACGAACATGTTGATTGCGGTTTAATGTGTAAGCGGCTGCTAACATAAAAACCGAGGCATGCATGTAAAGCACGGATTCCTGCATGGCAATATTGCCATAATTGAACGCATATCGAAGCAGCACAATGGCAAAGGTTACCAATACCATGAGTAAGCATAACCAAGGGATGGTTTTGCCGATGACGAGGTTTATCAGCCTTGCAAAGCGTATATATTGATGAATAAAAAACAGTAGCGGGCGCATTTCTCAGCCGAGTATGGAAACCAGCCTTATTATACGTATCTATTCGTAGCAGGTATTGGTTTTTCTAGACAATCTCTAATTTAGGCGGGCGATTTCTAGCCTGAACGGTAAACGTTTCTTCGGGTTTGCCGATGAAATAACCTTGGGCAAAGTCAACTTGGAAGTCTTTGAGTAATTTTAAGGTGTTTTCATTTTCCACAAATTCAGCGATGGTTCGTTTGCCCAAGGTATAGGCGACTTCCGTTATCGCGCGAACCATGGCTTGATCATCTTTATTATGTTCAAGGTTTCGAATAAAGGCACCATCGATTTTTATGTACTCTATCGGTAGTTTTTTTAAGTAATAAAAAGACGAAAAACCTACGCCGAAATCATCGAGCGCAAATCGACAGCCGAGTGCTTGAATATTTTCAATGAGTAGCGATGCCTCAGAAATTTTTTCTAACATGGCCGTTTCCGTGATTTCAAATATGAGTTGTTCGCTATTGATGGAACCCTCATTGAGTAGCTCTTTGAGCAAGGTATAAATATTATTATTCGTTAAGCTATGGGCCGACAAATTGATCGCGAAAGAAATATTTCTGCCTTCTTCATTGAGCGAGACCAGCTGTTCAACGGCTTTGTAAACGACCATTTGATCAAGTTCGCGTATTAGACCGGTTTTCTCGGCGACTTGAATAAAGGGTGTTGGAGAAATGAGCTTATTATTCGCATCTACCATGCGTAACAAGACTTCGTAATGGGAAATAACTTGGGTTCTTATGTCTACGATGGGTTGATATAAGAGCTTGAACTTGTCGAATTTTAAGGAGTCTTCTATCCTGCTTTTCCAGGTGATTTGGCTCTCTAATTTTGCGCGTACTTTTTCATCGGAAGAAAATAAATGCCAGCCACTGCGGCCACTTTCTTTCGCTTGATACATGGCAATGTCCGCTTTTGAGAGCAGGTCATCGACATCATTACCGTGCTCGGGGAAGAGTGTGATGCCAATACTCGTCGTGGTGCGCATATTTCCTCCTAAAGCGGGTAGCTTTATAGCACCAATTTTATTGTTAATTTTTCGCGCAAATGAGGTTGCTCCCGTTTCATCAATATTAGGAATGACGATAGCGAACTCGTCACCGCCGATGCGCGCGACAATATCTGTTTCGCGGGTGGCGGAGGACAACACTGAACTAACCGATTTTATGAGTGTGTCGCCGGCAAAATGTCCCTGGGTATCATTGATATATTTGAAATTGTCCAGGTCTAAAAACATCAATGCGCCTTTGGTTTGATAGCGATCACTGTGTTTTAGGGTGCGCTCAAACATTTCTCCAAAATAATAGCGATTATATAAGCTGGTCAGTGGATCGTGATTGGCCAGCCAAGTAATGCGGGTTTCTGCTTCTTTCCTTGCAGTAACATCGGTGCCAACCGATAAAATAATTGCATTATGGCCATTTTTCCCGTGTAAACGCGAATGGATCCAGTTCACGATTCGGGGTTTGGTATTCGTGGTATTGAGTGATTTTTCAACAACAAAATGCTCTCTCTTCCCAGAGGCAATCTCTACCAGCGCATCTTTTTCTGACGAATCGCCGGGAGAATTAAAAATTTGTTGGAAGTTGGACTCTAAAACATGGGTTTCCTCTTTTTCCAACAAATTTAAACCGTGTTTATTGATCGAGGTGATATTGAGCTTATGATCTAAGGTGATCAGAATAGAGGGCATCGTATCAAAGAGTTTTTGAATGAATTCTTTTTCGTTTTTTAATTCCCCCATTTTTCGAAAAAGCAACTTTGTGCGGCTATCAATTTTTTCGTAAAGTGTGCTTAGTTGCTGGGATAGCTGGACAGTAACGACTTCCAGAGTATCAATTTCATCGGAATGAAACCGATTAGGCTTTTTTAAGGCCAGAATACTGTTGGCTTGTGCATAAGACGTTTGAGCAATGAGGGGTAAAGCACTCGTAATATTTTTGACGCGTCTTAGCGCAGGCCAAAGTATTAAGAGCAGGATTAATGCCGTCAATCCGGTAGTAATAAAAGTAAATTTTCTGTTTTCTGTCAGATAGCTCAGAGTAATGAGATGTTCTTTAGTGATGTCTTCTACCATCAGAACAAAACCATTGTCGTTATTCGATATACGGTTTAGGGGTAGAAAGTTTACCGCATATAGCCGGTTTTCAAAGCGAAAGTTTTGCGCAGAGTCAAGCGCTTGTTCTAAGTCATAAGTTCGGTTTAAGTAACGTAATAGCTTAGAAGTTTCGTTATTATTTGTAATCAGAGATATATCATAATTCCAATGACTGAGATCTGTTTTTGTATCGTTTGAGCTTTCGATGAGAATGCCGACATCAAGGGTTTGTGAACGGGAAAAACTGTATAAAGTTTCAGCCAGCGAGGCGCCAAGCAAGATAGCTCCAAACTCTCCGTTGCCTGAAAGAATCGGTAAGATGACGATGTGTAAGCAGGTGATTGAGCAGATAACGCTAGATTGAGGTTTGCCATCGGAGTTCACTTTTTTAATTTTAACAACTAAATCTTTCCATTCATTGAATTTTGTCAAAGCGCTGCTGCTAGAAAAAATTAAATTACTTTGGTGGTCAAAAAAAGACACCAAATCCAATTCTAAGTTAAATTCTAAAACGGGCCAAAGTGTCGTTAAATTATGGGTTAGCTGCTCCAGGTCACGCTGATCGATGGTCGATCTTATTTCTTTGAAAGAAACAATCATTTCAGCATATTGTTGTAGCCGTAACATGGATAAATTTGATAACTCAACAAATGCTGTTTCGTTTTTGAGTTTTATGGCTTGGCGTTTTTCTAAGGATTCTTTTTCGTGTTTTCTTTCGGCACTATAAAAGAAAAGAGCATTTAAAGATATCGTGAACAAAATAATTGTACCGATAACTTTCCAATTTAAGCTGATGAAAAACTTAGTTCGTATTTTAGATTTGCTGGAATCCATGGCTACTCAAGATGGTTTTTTAACTAAAATTTATAGGATGCAGAGATAGAGAAAAGTTGCCAGTTTTTCTGGTTAGATAATGGCCCTGGGTTGTCTTGGGCGGGTATCCAAGCGGTTCCTTCAATACGATGATACTCCGCTCGAAAAAGCCATGATCTATTGAGATAAACCGCGAATCCTGCCGTTGCATCTTTAGCAAATTGTTCAATTCTGGTGCCATATCCCTTTGCTTCGAAATTAAGTCCATCTTTATCGTCCTTGTCGATATAAATGACATCGTAGCGGAAAAATATCTCAAAAAAATTAATGGGCCTATATTGCAATTGAATATAATAGCTTTCCCCATCTAATTTACTCATGTCATCAGGCACATATGGTGCCATATTATTAAATTGAAAGCTGCGACGTGCATATTCACCCGAAATCGTAAAGTCGCCATGGGTTGATAGCGCAGACAAGATGATAGGCGTGAAAGTGAAATTTGCATTCGCTAATTCTGCAGAGACTAAATTTTCTGCCTCGGTACTCATATAATCCGTTGATAATCTCACCCAGCTAAGCGCTATTTTTTGATTGCCTGCATTAAAACTATGGCTGATATGCGCCAATAAACTCAAGTTAGATTCCATCGTGCCGGCTCTATCTGTTCTATATACAGCTACCTCTGTCTCTTGATCAACTCTTGGATAGCCAATGCCGAACTGAAAATCAATCTCACCAAAATGGTGGCGTTTGTGGCCGTATATATGCAGCCCATCAGCAGACAAAGCGAGTTTTCTTACCCGGTCAAAATAGATAGATTGAGGTAAAAAGATACTGTTTCGGGTAAAGGCGACATCTCGAGTTTCGTTATAAAACCCGATAGGGTTTTTCACCCGGCCTACACGTAGGCCTAGGTTATGTTGCGTCGTCGATATTATCTGTAGGTCAGCGAGGGCGTAATCAAGTTGGATGGTTGAGTCGTCGACTGCGCCGGCTTCGCGCGACAGCAATTGGGTGGCAATGTGGAAATTTGAAAAGGCACGATATGACGTATTTATGCCGAGTTCGCGGAAGTCTACATCGCCCTTGCTTCTTGCGGTTTCACCAAAAAAATTGTAGTTGTCGGTTTTGATATAACCCTGGGTTGCAAAGCCGTGTACTTGTATGTTTTTAGATATATTTATGGCAAAGACCAGGTTTGGCACTAAACAACATATTAAAATACTTGCATGAATATTCATTATTTTAAAAGGTATTAATGTCTGTTGGGATATCATTAACGAACTCCTCACTAATATAACCAATAGCGCCAGGCGTACTGAGTAATTTTTTAATCATTTCTTCCGTGTTTGAAACATTAATAGGTGCTTGACTTTTTCCCGAAAAAACCCGCTTATCGAGGATGCGTTGTAATTGATAGGGATATATTCCGAGTTTTTGTACACAAAATTTGCGGTGGGTTTCGCTGTTTTGATTTAACATCAGTACGGTAATTTCTTGACCATTTTCCCAGCGATTAAGACGCATAGTGAAGACGGCGCGTAATGTGCTTTTATCGATAGCTGTCAAATTGTTATTGTATACCCCGATAACAATTTCTGAATGGCTAGCAAAAGAAGCAAAGCATAGGAGGAGGAAAAGATATCCTTTAAATAAAAGGCGACAATTATTTTTAAACAAGTGCATACATTTCATCAAGTCGTATTTTGCATAAATTGATTATAGTCGGTAATAAATAATTGACTAAATTTTATTAAAAATCTTTTAGCTTTCAGCGTGTTTTAGGGTTTTCTGTCGTTTTGTAACTACAACTTAAATAGCTTAACATCGACGGTATTTATCATGAATATAACATATGAACACTTTGATAATTATTTTAAAACCGAAATAGGAGACTCGCAGAGTCTCATTGAAAAGTGTCAAGTTTTACGCTACCAGGTATTTTGTGATGAGCAACATATATTTGACTCTTCGCAGTATCAAGCAGAAAAAGAAACCGATGAATTTGATCAGAGATCTCTGCATGCTTTACTCATTCACAAAAAAACAAAAATTAGTGTCGCCACCGTGCGACTCATTGTTTATACAAAAACGACGAATGAAGCAACCGAAAAAATGTTGCCTACCGAGCGCTTTCATATTTTGCGACGAAAAAGTAGAGATCAGCGATGGTTAGTGTCGTCACTGGTTAAAGGGGAAATATCCAGACTTGCTGTTTCAAAAAATTTTCGGCGACGCATTGAGGAGCAAAATAATATTCATGGCATTAGCTCCAACCTAACGTTTGTGGAAAAACAACGAGAAAAAAGGCATTGTTCACAGATTACACTCGGCCTATTTCGGGCCTTACTGAATATGGCAACCGAAACGGGTGTTACGCATATGTTTGCGTTAATGGAGCCTAAATTAATTAACTTATTATCTCGCAGCGGGATTAAATTTACTCCCGTCGGGACCATGGTGGATTGTTATGGTTTGCGTCAGCCGTGTATGGCGACTGTAGAAGAGTTGCTTACCGGGATTAAAAAACAAGATGAGCGTATTTGGTCTTTTATTACGCATAATGGAGCAAAGGTAATAAAACCCGCCGAAATCCAGCACACGGCGTAATCCTAAATTTCTGAGAGGATGCATGTGTTATGACATGCATAGCACGCTTTTAAGCGCGAATCATTCTCCACGATTAAAAGCGCATAAAAATGCTTGAAAATTATATTTGTTATTGATGATATTGTGGGCTTAATTCATGTACCGCTTCGATGAATGCACCTGCGTGTTCAGGATCTACAAATTGATGAATCCCGTGCCCTAGATTAAACACATGTCCTGAGCCTGGTCCGTAGCTGGCTAGGATGCTTGCGACTTCTTCGTGTATGCGTTTTGGGTTCGCATATAAAATACCCGGGTCCATATTGCCTTGCAGCGCAACTCGATGTCCTACGCGTTGTCGAATATCGCCAATATTCACCGTCCAATCAACGCCTAAGGCATCACACCCCGTATCGGCCATATCTTCGGCCCAGTTTGCGCCGCCTTTGGTAAATAACACCACCGGGATTTTGTTGCCTTCATATTCCCGCGTGAGGCCGGCAACAATTTTATGCATATATTGCAGAGAAAATGCTTGATAGTCGCGCGGGCTTAAAATACCTCCCCAAGTATCAAAAATCATTAATGCCTGGGCGCCCGCTGCAACCTGAGCATTTAAATAGCTAATGACAGATTGTGCCGTAGTGTCTAACAGGTGATGCATAAGATCAGGTCTGTTATACATCATTGCTTTGATATTCGAATATTCTTTGCTTGAGCTGCCTTCAACCATATAGGTTGCCAGCGTCCATGGACTACCGGAAAAACCAATGAGTGGCACACTTCCGTCGAGCGCTGAGCGAATCGTGCGTACCGCATCCATCACATAACCTAGGGAGTCATTGGGATCAGGAACCGGAAGATTCATGACCTCTTTTTCGGTTCTCACTGGGTTTTTAAATTTTGGTCCTTCGCCTTCCGCAAAATATAAGCCCAAGCCCATTGCATCGGGAATGGTTAAAATATCAGAAAACAAAATAGCCGCATCTAACGGGTAGCGTGCCAATGGTTGTAGGGTGACTTCGCAGGCGAGTTCGGGGTTTTTACATAAATCCATAAAGCTTCCAGCTTTTGCGCGTGTGGCGCGATATTCTGGAAGATAGCGGCCTGCTTGGCGCATCATCCAAACGGGCGTGATGTCTACAGGTTGACGCATTAAGGCGCGTAAGAAGCGGTCGTTTTTTAACACTGTCATGATATTTGTTTCTCGTTATATGGTTAGATTTCTAAAAAGTCTAAGATTCCTTCGGCGGCTTGTCGGCCTTCATAGATTGCGGTAACCACCAAATCTGAACCGCGCACCATATCCCCGCCGGCAAAAACTTTTTGGTTAGAGGTTTGGAATTTAAAAGCTGCTTTTTCTGCGGCGATCACTCGCCCACGTTCATCGATCTTGATATCAAAATCGGCAAACCAGTCCATCGGACTTGGTTGAAAGCCAAAAGCTACAATAACATTATCCGCAGGAATGATTTCCTCCGAATTAGCCACCACTTGAGGGCGTCTCCTACCCCTTTCGTCAGCTTCGCCCAATTTGGTCGTCACTACTTTGACCCCGGTGACTTTATCGCTACCGACAATTTCCACGGGTTGGCGGTTAAACATGAAGTTCACCCCCTCTTCTTTGGCGTTCTCAACTTCTTTTTTGGAGCCAGGCATGTTTTCTTCATCGCGTCGGTAGGCACAAATAACCTGCGCCGCATGTTGCCTAATCGCGGTACGATTACAGTCCATCGCGGTATCTCCGCCGCCTAATACAACGACTTTTTTACCTTGCAGATCGATGAAGTCAGAAGGACTTTTTTCGTAGCCTAATACGCGGTTTGTATTGGCAATGAGATAGGGTAACGCTTCATGAACACCGCTGAGTTCTTCGCCAGGAAAGCCTCCTTGCATATAATTATAAGTGCCCATACCCAAAAAGACGGCAGCGTATTGATCGAGCAGCTGTTGAAAGTCGATGTCTTTGCCTATTTCGGTATTGAGCACAAATTCTACGCCCATTTCTTCGAGAATACTGCGCCGATTGATGACGATATCTTTTTCGAGTTTAAAACCCGGAATGCCAAAAGTTAAGAGTCCACCGATTTCAGGATATTTGTCATAAACCACGGGTTTAACCCCGTTACGTACCAGAATATCGGCACATCCAATGCCGGCGGGGCCGGCGCCGACAATGGCCACTTTTTTACCGGTGGCAACCACTTTCGATAAATCAGGGCGCCAGCCTTGGGCAAATGCTTGATCGCTAATATAGCGTTCCACCGCACCAATAGTCACGGCTCCAAAGCCGGTGTTCAGGGTGCATGCCCCTTCGCATAAGCGGTCTTGCGGGCATACGCGACCGCAAATTTCGGGCAGTGAGTTGGTTTGATTGGATAGCTCGGCAGCGTCAAGAATTTTTCCTTCGGCGACGAGTTTTAGCCAATCAGGGATATAGTTATGTACCGGACATTTCCACTCGCAATAGGGATTGCCACATTCTAAACATCGAGCTGCTTGCTCTTGCACATTGTTAACATCAAACTGCTGATAGATTTCGCGAAAATCGTGGATGCGCGCGGTCGCCGATTGTTTGCTCGGGTTTTCGCGATTTACGTTTAAAAACTGAAAATTTTTCGACATACTTTTATTACCTACTTTAACCTAAAAAATGCGTTAGACATAAGCGATGTTCAACTGATTGATTAGGCTATGCAGCACTTCTCAGTGCGTCCATTAAAGATTCAAGTTCTGAAGCTTTGGGTTTAACTAACCAAAATTTCCCAATATAATCAGAAAAATTTTGTAAAATATGTTTGCCCCAGTCACTGTCTGTTGCGGCAACATAGCGTTTTATTGTTTCGCGCAAATAGTGTTTATGGGCTTCAGTCGATTCGGTAGAAATGCGATGAATGTCGATTAACTCGTGGTTGTAATTGTCTACAAATTCGTTTTGTTCATCGAGCACATAGGCAAATCCTCCGGTCATACCGGCGCCGAAGTTAACCCCGGTTTTTCCGAGAACCACGACCACTCCTCCGGTCATGTATTCACAGCCATGGTCGCCAATGCCTTCCACAATGGCGTGTGCGCCAGAGTTACGCACGGCAAAACGCTCTCCCGCTGTGCCCGCTGCATAGAGGCGGCCACCGGTGGCGCCATACAAACAAGTATTACCGATAATCGTTGTTTCATTACTCTTGAATTCGCTCTCTTTAGCGGGCGCTATCATGATTTTGCCGCCGGTCATTCCCTTGCCGACATAATCGTTGGCATCGCCAATGAGTTGAATATGTAAGCCACCTGCATTCCACACGCCTAGGCTTTGTCCCGCCGTCCCCTGCAGTTTTAAGGTGATAGGATGTTTTGCCATGCCTTGGTTGCCATGTTGTTTGGCAATTTCCCCCGACAGCCGCGCACCAATAGAGCGATGGATGTTTGCCACCTTATAGCTAAACGATCCTCCCGTCATATTGCGAACCGCTGCCGCCGTATCTTTGACAATTTTTTCCGCGAGCTCGCCTTTATCAAACGGTTCATTTTTAGGTTTAGAGCAATACATGGGTTTATCCGCCGGTACACCGCCATCGGCTAAAATGGGTTGTAAGTCCAAGCTGGATTGCTTGCTGGTTTTACCTTCGATAATCTCTAATAAATCGCTGCGGCCAATGAGCTCTTGTAAAGAACGAACCCCGAGTTGTGCGAGCAAGTCACGCGTTTCCAGCGCAACAAATTTAAAGTAGTTCATGACCATTTCGGGTAGCCCAATGAAATGCTCCATGCGCAATACTTTATTTTGTGTGGCAACGCCCGTAGCGCAGTTATTCAAGTGACAAATTCTCAAATATTTGCATCCCAACGCGACCATCGGGCCAGTGCCAAAACCAAAGCTCTCAGCGCCCAAAATAGCGGCCTTGATAACATCTAAGCCCGTCTTTAAACCACCATCTGTTTGCAGACGTACTTTGTCACGCAAATCATTGGCGCGTAAAACTTGATGGGTTTCACTGAGTCCTAGTTCCCAAGGGATACCTGCATATTTCACCGAAGTGAGCGGGCTTGCTCCGGTGCCACCGTCGTAGCCGGATATCGTAATTAAATCAGCATAAGCTTTTGCCACTCCCGCGGCTATCGTGCCTACGCCCGCTTCGGCCACCAGTTTTACCGACACTAACGCATCGGGGTTGACTTGTTTTAAATCAAAGATGAGCTGTGCCAGGTCTTCGATGGAATAAATATCATGATGCGGTGGTGGTGATATCAACGAAACCCCAGGTCTTGCAAAGCGCAGCTTGGCAATCATCTTATCCACTTTGCCACCGGGAAGTTGGCCGCCTTCGCCGGGTTTTGCACCTTGCGCGATTTTGATCTGAATGACTTCGGCATTCACCAAATAATGCGGTGTTACCCCAAAACGTCCAGAAGCCACTTGTTTTATTTTGGATAATTTTTCGCTGTTGAAGCGAATCGGGTCTTCACCGCCTTCCCCAGAGTTTGAGCGTCCGCCGAGGCGGTTCATTGCGATGGCTAAGGCTTCGTGTGCTTCGGGTGACAACGCACCTAATGACATGCCGGCGCTGTCAAAGCGTTTATATATTTTTTCCAGTGGCTCTACTTCTTCGAGTTTGATTGCTGTGGTTTGCTTGAGTGCAAACATATCGCGAAGCGAGGAAATCGGTCGATTATTAACTAAATGTGCATATTTTTTATAGTCATTATAATCGCCACTTTTAACCGCCACTTGTAGCGTTTGAATCACGTCAGGGTTATAGGCATGGTATTCTTCAGCGTGTACATACTTTAACAATCCACCGTGGCCTATTTTTTTGCGCGCGATCCAGGCATTCGTCGCCAGTATTTTTTGCTCGTTCTCTAAATCGGAAAAAGTTGTTCCTTGGATGCGAGTGGTGGTACCGATAAAACATAAGTCGACGACGGTCTCCGACAAACCAACGGCTTCAAAAAGTTGCGAGCCACGATAGCTGGCAATGGTTGAAATTCCCATTTTGGATAATATTTTATACAGGCCCTTATTAATGCCGCGACGAAATCGTTGCGCGAGTCGTGGGTTGACGCCGTCTTTGATTTCACCAGCCCGCGCCATGTCGGCAAGGCATTCATAGGCTAAGTAGGGATAGATCGCAGTTGCCCCATAACCAAGCATTACCGCAAAGTGATGTGGGTCTCTAGCGGTAGCGGTTGCCACAATAATATTGGCATCGCAGCGCAAGCCCTCTTTGATCAACCGGTGATGCACCGCACCGGTTGCGAGTAAAGCATGCATAGGGATTTTGTCTTTTGCAATATTTTTATCCGAAAGCACAATGATAACTTTGCCGTCGCGCACCGCGTTTACGGCATTATCGCAAACGTTTTTAATCGCCGCTGCCAAATCCGTATTTGCATAATTCAAATCGATAAAATGATGTTGGTATTCGGGGTCATTGATAGCGAGCAGTTGATCAAATTTTCCTTGCGATAATACCGGGGTATCGACTAATAATCGGTTAGCATGATCGGCCGTTTCTTCAAAAATATTTCTTTCTTTGCCCAAGCAAGTTTCGAGCGACATGACGATGTTTTCGCGTAACGGATCGATGGGCGGATTCGTCACTTGCGCAAATTGCTGGCGAAAATAATCATACAGCGAGCGTACCTGGGTTGAGAGCACCGGCATGGGAGTGTCGTCGCCCATTGAGCCTATAGCCTCTTGTGCACTTTCTGCGAGCACACGTATTACTTGGTCGCGTTCTTCGAAGGTGATGTTGAACATTTTTTGATAGGTGTTCATTTCATCAATGTTCAGTGAGCTTTTAGCAACACCATCGCCGTATAATTGCGCCTCAAGCCGGGTTGAATGTTGGTCCATCCATTCTTTGTAAGGTTGGCGGGACGACAAAATTTGATCGATATTTTCGGGCAGTAGTATTTCCCCAGTGTTGGTATCGACCGCGAGCATTTGACCGGGTTTTAAACGACCTTTGGATACCACATCTGAGGGCTGGTAGTCATATACGCCAATTTCCGATGCGAGCGTGATATGCCTGTCTTTTGTGATCACATAGCGGGCAGGGCGCAGACCATTACGGTCTAATGAGCACGCCGCAAATCGGCCATCGGTTAATACGACACCCGCGGGGCCATCCCAGGGTTCCATATGCATGGAGTTGTATTCATAAAAAGCGCGTAGATTAGGGTCTTTAATGTCAATATTTTGCCAAGCGGGCGGGATGAGATAGCGCATTGCACGAAAAATATCCATGCCGCCCGCGAGCAGTGCTTCGAGCATATTGTCTAGGCTATTGGAATCTGAGCCTGTTGTAGAAACCAGTGGTCTGACATCTGCCATGTCTAATAATGGGGTGGCAAATTTGTGTCCGCGCGCAATCGCCCAGTTACGATTGCCTTGAACGGTATTTATTTCTCCATTGTGCGCGAGAAAACGAAAAGGTTGTGCTAAGCGCCATTGGGGCAGGGTATTGGTGGAAAAACGTTGATGAAATACCGCTAACGAGGTTTGTAAATTATTATCTTGTAGATCAAGATAAAATTTAGCCAGGTATTCCGGCATTACCAAGCCCTTATAAGACAAAACGCGTGATGAAAGACTCGGGATGTAAAACACCGGGTCTTGTGGTTCTAGGGTTTTTTCGGCGCGGCGGCGAGCGATATACAGGCAGCGCTCAAATTTGGCCTCATCCATTCCTTTGCTTGCATTGACGAATATGTGTTCAATATGCGGAACAGAGAGTAACGCTTGTTGCCCACAGGCCGATTTATCGATGGGAACTTGGCGCCATCCTAATACCTCAAGATGTTGTCTTTGCAGTTCTTGCTCAATGATCTTCTTGGCATTGTTACCGAGATTTGCATCGCGATTCAAAAAAACTATGCCCACGGCATAAAGTTCTGCGAGTATGAATCCTTTAGATTCTGCGACTTGCCGCAGAAATTCGTCAGGTTTTTTCATTAGCAGGCCGCAGCCATCCCCGGTTTTGCCATCTGCTGCGACAGCGCCGCGATGTGTCAGGCGAGCGAGCGCATTGATTGCTGTGTTGACGACCCAGTGACTGGGGGTTCCGTGCATATGGGCGATGAGTCCAAAGCCGCAGTTTTCACGTTCAAAGCTCGGACGGTATAACCCTTGTAATTCTTTGTTTGTTTTATTCACAGATGTTTACCAATAATACGGAGTTTATGTTGGACTCAACGAAATAAGCTTAATTATTTTGTGAGACCCTGTGTTTTTTTGTCTTTATTCCCATCAAATATGCCCCAAACATCTCGCGATGTTCGCTGTTCTTGCACAGGCTCCTAGGCAAAGGGCCGAAAATTATACTTTCACCGACAATGGCGTGCAAACTCGGCTGCGAGATGCTGGCGGGTTCGTGGCACATATTTACACGGTTACGTACATGGCATTACTGGCTAAGTAAGTGATTTATAACACTCTATTGAGCGCTACCACAAAAAAATGAGATTCTTTATGTTTGGAAAAACGATATGATTAACAAAGGCATAGCATTAGCTTTGCGTGAGTCCGGCATGCTTTTTTCTAGGTAAGTGACATTTTGAACCGGCAATATGATTCGGTAGGCAAGCTGATTTCAGTGAATAAATCCTTAATATTTATTTTATTATTATTTTTTTTGGCTCCCGTTATTGGGGCGCAAGAGAGCGCTGGCGAAGGGGAAATCGCGCTTATTAATGATACACACGAGGTACTTTCTAACCAAATCCAACAATTTGCGGATCAAATAGATGGTTTTTTTGGCAATGAACGGGTATTGGAAGAGGCGAATCGAACCCAGTTATTGCTTGGAATTGGTGGGCAAACTGACGCCAAGGGACGTCTTTCTAAAAAGCCTAGGGCGTCGTTGCGCCTGCATCTGCCAAGAACTTCCCATCGTTGGCGTTTATTGATTGAGTCTTCGCGGGAGAGTGGAGAAGCAAGCCTGGCGGATGATGCCTTGCCGAATACGGAGGGTTCTGCGCAGGATGCACTCAATCCGACTTTTTTTAGCACCGCTTTTCAATACGTTATTAAAAGCACGAATGATTGGCATGCGGATGCAAAAGTAGGTGTTGCTTACCGTGGTTATGTCGACCCGTTTGTGCGGGCGCGAGTCCGCCGGCTTTTTCCATTATGGGTTTTTAATGTGCGTGTTGCACAAACCGTCAATTATTTTGTGGTAGATAAGTTGGGGGAAACCAGTTCCCTGGATATTGATCGAAAATTTATGGGTGATTATTTTTTTCGGGCTTCCAGTGTGGCCGAGTGGCGCCAGAAAATTAATTATTTTGAATTGTCGCAAACATTTTCGGTACAGCATGCACTCAGTAAAGATGTAGCCGTCTCTCATTTAATCGGAGTGTTTGCGATCACCGAGCCGAATGTGCATGTCGACCGTTATTTGGCACAAGTTAGAATGCGTTGGAGGATCTACAAAAGATGGACTTTTTTCGAAATAAGGCCTGAGCTGACATTTCCCGCAGCACAGCGCTATGCGATGGAGCCAACGCTGACCGCTGCGATCGAGATAGTGTTTGGGCAGTAAATACCCGTGTGCTTCTTGTGTTATAGTGTACCGACAAAACCCAACAATATTGTTGAGGTCAGAAATAGTGCGAGTCTTTAAATATGTTACCAGTACATCAACCCGTTTTTAATCTTAAATGATGGATGAACTGCCGCTGAATAAACATCCTTATTCACGTTTGATACCCGATAAAGTGTTGGCCGCAATAGAAGCAGAAGGCATTTGTGCCAATGGCCAATTGCTCGCATTGAATAGTTATGAAAATCGGGTGTATCAAATCGGTGTTGAAGAAAGCGCACCCGTTATTGCCAAATTTTATCGCCCCGAGCGCTGGAGCGATGACGCTATTTTGGAAGAGCATGCTTTTTCTATCGAACTTGCAGACCGAGAAATTCCGGTTATTGCACCGAATGTTAATCCTCAAGGTAACACTTTATTGTGTTATGAAGGCTATCGGTTTGCATTGTATAAACGCAAAGTAGGACGCTGGCCTGAACTTGATAATTTTGACAACCTGCGATTATTAGGACGTTTTATTGCGCGTATTCACGCCGTGGGTGCGTTAGCCGAATTTAAATTCAGGCCGAAGTTAACGCTAGAGACTTATGCAGAGAAATCATTCCAGTTTATTATGCAAGGTGATTTTTTACCGTCCTATGTTATCGATTCTTATACGTCTACCGTGCAACATGTTATCGAAAGAATAACTTCCATATTTGAGTCTGCGGGGCATCTACGGGCGATTAGGCTGCATGGGGATTGTCATCCCGGAAATATATTGTGGACGCCGAGTGGCCCGCACTTTGTGGATTTTGACGACTGCATTATGGGGCCAGCAATACAAGACTTGTGGATGTTATTGTCCGGAGAACGGCATGAAATGGAATCTCAACTTGTTCCCTTGATTGAAGGTTATAAAGAATTTTTTGACTTTGATCCACTCGAATTGATTGTTATTGAAGCACTGCGCAGCATGCGCTTATTAAACTATTCTGCTTGGTTAGCACGTCGTTGGGATGACCCCGCTTTCCAACAAAATTTTCCATGGTTTAATACACCGCGTTATTGGGAAGAGCAAATTAATATCTTAAAAGATCAGCTCGCGCTTATGAATGAGCCGCCGTTAGAGTTATACGACTCCCGGAGTTTCTAACGCTGCGATAGTACACGGAATTATGCAAACCCAAGGTAAATGCAACGGCGTGATACTTGAATGCTCAAGAAAACCAGAATAATCAATATAAAGAGTAAAAATAAAAAGTATCTAGCTATAATTATAGGAGTACCAAAGACTGTAAACAATTTAATGTATTTGAGATTTCGGATCATATATTAAAGAAAATTCTTTAAGTGTACGAAATAGAGCAATGAAAAGTTGTTGTGCAAGAAAGGGAATTGCTATGAAACAAAGAATTGTAGTTGTTGATGACGGAACCGAGCGCACTAAGTATGTATTGGAAGGGTTAAAAGACGTTGGTTACGAAGTCATCGTCGTTAAAAATAAAAGCCTGTCGGAGCTTTGCGACACCGTGAAAAATTTACAGCCGCAAGTATTAATGCTTGATGAGGATAGAATATACCACTTTCAAAATGAGTCTTCCTATGCTGATATTGAGGCGGCATAACAGAGTCCCCACGAAGAAGCGCTATGTTTAAGAGCTATGTTTAAGAGCCATGCGCTGAGTTTTCAGCAAAATATTTTTTCCGTAGTTTATTGACTAAAGCAGAGAGAAGAATCAAACAGATTAAATTAGGGATTGCCATTAAAATATTAGTGATATCCGCAAAATTCCATACAAGATTCAATGGAACTGCTGCGCCAAAAACAATGAGAATCACAAAGACGATACGATAAATTTTCACACCTTGCGGGCCAAACAAAAACATTGCCGATCGATCGCCGTAATATGACCACGCGATAATCGTCGAAAATGCAAAGAGTCCCAAACCTATCCCAACCACCCAGCCTCCCGCCGTACCTAATACCTCGCTAAACGCAAATGCGGTTAACGCCGCACCTTTAACATCTTCTGGGCTAGCGAGATAAGAGCCGGTGACCACAATAACCAGCCCTGTTAGGGTGCAGATAATAATGGTGTCGATAAAGGGTTCCATCATTGCAACCAAGCCTTCTCTAACCGGCTCATTGGTTTTTGCCGCAGCATGTGCCATTGGCGATGAGCCTAAGCCCGCTTCGTTGGAAAATAATCCACGGGCAACTCCCCAACGAATCGCTTCGCCAACGGCTGCGCCACCAACGGCCCAAGGGTTTAACGCATGATTGAAAATAGTCGCCAACGCCGCTGGGATATCCGCAAGGTGATTGAGCAATACCAATAATGCGGCAGCAATATAAAGCACCGCCATAAAGGGCACAATCGTCGATGCAATTTTAGCAATGCGCTTAACCCCACCGAGTATCACCAGGCCGACGAACAACGCCATGACCATGCCGATTAACCAGCCGGAATTTTTTGCGTCGGGCCAAATATAAGATAAGCCGTCAACCACCGAGTTTGCTTGCACCATATTGCCGATGCCAAAAGACGCAATCAGCGCAAAAAAAGCAAAGAGCATGGCGGTGCGGCGCATTTTTAAGCCATGTAATAGCGTATACATGGGGCCACCAGAGACTTGTCCGTCGGGGCTTATTTCACGAAATTTAATCGCCAGGGTGCTTTCCGCAAACTTGGTCGCCATCCCAAAAAAGGCGGTCACCCACATCCAGAACAATGCACCAGGGCCACCTAAAGAAATGGCGGTCGCTACACCGGCAATATTTCCAGTGCCAATGGTGGCCGATAATGCCGTAGATAAAGCCTGAAAGTGAGTGACTTCACCCGCATCGGAAGGTTTTGCATATTTTCCAGAAATGATTTGTGCACTGTGTTTGAAGCCGGTCAATTGTACAAAACGAAAACGAAGAGTCAGATAAAGGCCGGTGCCAAGTAGCGCCATCAAAGTGAATACATTACCCCACAAAAATCCTGCGATGGAACCCGTGAGCTCGGTCAAATAATCCATTACTTTTTATTCCTCGGAAAAGCCGCACAGGCATATTATATTGACGGTATTTTAAAAGCGAATGCAAAAATTTTTCCGCTATATTCAGTTATACAAGGTTAAACCTAGATTCCGCAGTTGACCGCTAATTTCGTGACATAACTCACTGAAACGCCAGAGTTAACGACTGAATCAACCTTTCATCCTGGAGGTGAGTACCCGCTACGCGCCGAATTGCACGTTTGCGGCGGCGCATCTCTGCGTTGTCGCTCCTTGGAATAGCTCACTATTCCGCGTCGCTACGCCTGGATATACACCACCGCAAACGCACACTTCAACTCGTCCAACTGCGGATTCTAGGTTAATGAAAGATTTCAACGAAGTTTGAAAATCTGAGTTGGGTTCAATGTATCTTACAGATCTTCTAACGGACTTATTACGCCTTCGCCACCTTGTATTTAACACATGTGTGTAAATCATCGTGGTTTGTAAATCACGATGGCCTAGCAGTGACTGAATAGTGCGGATATCGGTGCCTCGTTGCAGCAAGTGTGTGGCGAAACTGTGGCGAAAAGTATGCGCACTTACCTTCTTTGTAATATTGCCTCTACGCACAGCCTGTTTGATGGCTTTATTAACAACCGACTGATCAATATGATGTCGCCGCGTCACCCCGCTACGGGGATCTTGCGCCAGGTTCCGACTGGGAAACACGTATTGCCAATTCCATTCTGTCTCAGCCGCAGTGACATTATCAAAGGGCTGAGCCAATACCTCGCGATATAAAAAAACCAATGCATTGAGCGCCTGGTTTTGGGTCGATGCCGCCACACGGGCTTGTACCGCCAAGTGCGTTAAAAATGCCTCCACTTTTTCTGCCCCATCAACGCATAGCGCATCCCGCGAACTCAATTGGTGAAAACGAATAAACCGAGAA
>CAZWUO010000047.1:0-20943 GCA_964636675.1 uncultured Ectothiorhodospiraceae bacterium | reverse complement strand
CCTATACGCCCTGCATCCGTTAATTGGTAAATATTAATATCGGATTTTTTTAAAAACCCACCGGAGCCACTACCGGAAACTATCGAAACAGGCCGCTCTACAGGAAATTCGACAGCATCAAAGCCCAGCCCGCACGCAGATAACAGGAATAAACAGGCCATAAGAAAAAATTTAAAAAAACGTAATAACAATTTATTCACTATAGAAACTCTTAAACCTATTACAAATGATATAATAGATAAGCAAATCCGCCTCGAGTATTCAAATTATTCTCAGGATTGAATACTTGCTCTATTTTCATGCCAATGAACCAATTATTTTTCAATTCCCAGTCCGCCGTTAAATTAAATACTAAACCAAGATTAAGCCGCGACCTGTCACCAAACTTCTCTAATAAAAATCCGTCACTCGTTTTAGTATGCCGGATAGTATAGCTTGTTTGACTCAACTCGAGTCCCACGCCTACCCACGGTATTATTTTATCTGCTAATTTCACATCTTTTTGAATGAAGGTACGTAACGAGATATAACGAACATTTTGCCCCACTTTATGCGGCGCCGATGCATATGCCGCTTGCGCAAATATCAAATCCAGCCAATACCTTTTTCCATCTGGTAACCAATCCGTCAGCATTAAGTTAAGCGGAACAACCGACTGCGCATCAGGATTTAAGCCTACAGGATCATCGACACCCATTGACAAGGCTCCCATCGAAAAACCATAGCGCAGGGTACTATCCGGAAGGCCGGGTATCGTGGCCTGCACGACATCTAGCGACAGAGAGAACACTATCAACACTGAAAAAAACTGCCTAATTATCATAAACGTAATATATCTCGGTAATAGAGACTTCTGAATCATTTTTTTCCATATGTAGGGTAAATGCGCCGTTGAAATTTTTTTCGCTAAATCGACCTTTCTCAATAATTGAAACGCTGAATCGACCTTTCCCCACTGCTCGCTCATTTTTTTTATCCCACACTATATTTGAAAAATTTATATTTCTCTTTTCGGTAATATTAAACAATTTTGCATACTCTGCGATAAGCAATGTTTTAGAAGAAAGATTATCCGTCTTGATATTTTTATTTAATACATCCGAAATTTTATCCAAATTTGCGTCTTTATATGCAGAGGTGTATTTATCAATCAGCGAATCAACATCACTATCGAGAATCACATTAAGTGAACTTGTCGCATTTTTTTCATGCACATCCTCGGCTCTGTTTACTGCTTCTGCTTGAATATTTGTCATTTGGCTATTTATCAATAGTTGCGGCGGAGCAACTTGAGCTTCTTCAATAGCAACACGTTCCTGTGGATTTACTGGAGCTATCAATAAAGACACACGAGAAATTTTTTCAATATCAATGAGGTGTTTATCGTCATTCATCTCTGTTAAGGATAATTCTTTGTGCGCAGTTTGCAGGATTGCTACTTGCTGATCACCCAGCGTCGAAAACGAAGCTTCTGGTATTTCGGTCTTTGTTTGCAATAGCGGAGCTTGCTTGAGAGTAACAGCCATCTCACGCGAGGACTGCGGAGCCGCTGAATATTTGCTATTACTATCGGCAGGCTCTTCAGCTACCTCAGCACGCTGCAAACTCGGAGCAAGCGACTCAGGAAATATCTTTAAATGATCAAGATGAGATTCAAACAAAGGACTTTCCACGGGTGTTTTGTTTGTCAACGTAACTTTAGATACTGTGTTTTCTGTGACTGCATTTTTTGCAGCATAAGGGGGAGTCGTTAGCACATTATTATCAAGCAATGAATCCTGAAAAACGATAAGTATCATGGCCAACGCGACAAGTGTACCCCCTCCTTTTAATGCCATAGCTGTTTGCGTTTTTTGATTAAAGTGATATCTGTAATCAGGAAATAGCTTTTGAACGAGATTAAGGATTACCGTTAAGCCACGCTTAGTAAATTTATCACCTATACGCTCTTTTTTTTGTTTTTTCGATACAATTTCTGTTTGCGACTTATTAAACCAAGAAGTAAGCCGCTCTTGGTCTTGGATATTCATCTGACTCTTGGAATCACCGTTATCCGCTGCATCGATCACGACACTACGATGACCTACTATTCCTATGTCACCATACATCGCAGGCTCGGTTGCCAGATTACCCAAGGCTAACGAAATATTCACTCCAGGAAGTGGTTGCTGATAGCCCGTCAAGTTTTTATGTTTTGCCCCAAAATCATTAAGTGCGATGACATTTTTGATGGGTGAAACAGGATTAGGATCAGAAAAATCAAATTCAAGGCTTCTGTTTGTGGCGCTAGCAAACTCAGACTCCATCTCGCCACTGAGTTCCTCAATAACCTCACAGACACAATCCTCGCTAATTTCAACTTGCTCGTTGACTGCTGCCCAGAGTAACGCACGATCACAAACCCGGTTGATTCTGCGCGGTATACCTTGGGTAAATTTATGGATAACTGAAACAGACGCATTGCTGAATAACACCCGATGCGGGTAACCTGCATATGCTAATCGAGTCTGGATGTATGCTTGGGTCTCGACCTTATCCAATGGATGTAAATGACAGGCAGCAACGATACGCTGGCTTAATTGATGCAACGCAGGGTCTGCTAGGGTTTCGCGCAAACTAGACTGCCCTACCAAGAAACATTGCAGCTTGTAAATGCCCCGCCGTTGAAAATTAGTCAGCAAACGTAACTCTTCCAGCACCTCAGCAGATAAGTGATGAGACTCATCAATGAGTATTAAGCCATGTCGATAAGTATTGAGATTCTTGTTGAAAAAACCATTTAATTGATTTAATAAGGTGATTTTATCATCTGCTATTTGTTGCATACCAAAGCCGATAGCAATAAGCTTTAATAATTCGATGGCCGTCAATTTTGTGCTGGTATTAACCCGAGAAATGAGATATTGCGACCCCAGTTCTTTCTCCAAAACCTGAAGCAATAATGTTTTTCCGGTACCTGGATCTCCAGTTACCACTAAAAACCCCTCACCCTGGTTAAGACCAAACTCTAGATAGGAAAGTGCTTTATCGTGTTTTTTACTCGCGTAGAAAAAACGCGCATCCGGATTTAAGCGGAAAGGTTGAGATTTTAAATTGAAGTGAGCTTCATACATTTCAGTATCAACACTCCATCAACGCCAGGACAATGTATTCGGTGTTATTGATGAGGCTGATTATACACGACTAATTCACTTAAAATAAACCTTGAAATAGCTTGGCGTGTACATTTCGTACATTTGCAATATTCGGTATAATCATGCAACCTTATTCTATAGTATAGAACAGTTATATTTCATAAAGTTTGCGTTATGCATTTCGTTATCCTAGGAATTTTTGTCGTCACTCTTGTCTTTGCACCCCAGTGGTGGGCGCGACACACCTTTAAAAAATATAGTAAACACAACGACAGCTTTCCGGGAACCGGGGGGCAACTCGCCAGGCATCTACTCGACCAACAGGGGCTGCAGCATATTCCCGTCTATATTACCAAGAGCGAAGAAAAAGCCGTCAATCAAATACTCAGGGCAGCAGCACTCACCTATGTTGCAGCCTCGCTCGCCAGTTTACTCAACTTAGCGAGATGGATAGCTATTCTACGTAGAAGATAAGATACTGCTGAAGTAGTCCGGAATGAGCTCGTATCTCGAGTTTGTTTTCAATGTTGTTATCGCTTGCTAAAGGACTTCATCAAAGATTTCTTAGGTCTGAAACACAACCAATGGGACGTATAATTCTTGCTCACTTAGCCCACCATGAACACCTATTTGACTAAAATCCCCTTCGCCCAATACCCGATCTTTAATCACATAGTTTTCTTTCGCGAGTAATATATAGTCACCAACCCGGTTTTTTAATTGCGGGTGGGCATCACCCAAACCAAAATAGTTTGCCGCAATTAAGTTTTCACTACGGTGCAGGTCAAAATAACCGGACAACTGTTGAATCACTCGATTTTCGAATTGCTTCGCCATATTCATACGAACATTGCAATACGCTGTCCTCGGTTCACCACTGAGGGGCAATGCCAAACACTCGAGAATATCGGGATATTCATCTAAATTAATCACGCGCTCAGCATGAGTATCCAGCAAACCATGATCTGCGGTTAACACGATCGTCGTATCAGTACCTTGCAACGAGCTAACCAATTGTTCCAGCTCACGGTCAATTTGATTAAAATGGGTTTTCGTGCGAGAACTATCGACTCCATAAACATGACAGTGTTCATCGAATGTTGGCCAATAAGCATAAATATATTTTTGCTCATCTGTCGCGGTCACAGCACTGTGAATATGCCTAAAATATTCGCTTAAACTCCCATAGCCTTTTCTTTCCGCTCCTTGGTGTAACATCAAAGAATACGCGGAATTCAAAATATTGTTTTGGGATATCAGTGTGGATTTACGCGGTATACGCGACACAGCCATTGGCACGTCGACAACATCGTTGATCAAAATCCCGCAGGAACTCAAGCACTCACCACCAATACGTGCACGAAAAGGCAAGATAGCCGATACCATTCCAAGTTCCTTCAAATACATAAACCAACCCGTCACCGCATGCTGCTGGGGGGCTAAACCACTCGCCAAGGTCGTTAAGGCTGAAGATGTCGTCGTAGGAAATACCGAGCTTAAGCGGCCACACGTGTTTTGTTCAATATAACTGTTAAGACCCTGTTGTTTGACATACGCGTAACCCAGTCCGTCCAGCAACATAACAACCAGATTTCGCGACTTGCCGATTTGAAACTCATCCAATATATCCAAACTTGGATAGGGGCTTATCGAATGACCTAAGGCATTATATATTGACGCCATCAGGTTAACCAAATTCGCGTTTGAATAATCAGGTTTCAACAGACTTCTCCATCACTATTTTTTAGCTAAAAACTAAAAATACAAACAGTTTTGATGCGACTTGCGTGAAACTTTTACGGCATGGGTATTCAAGCTAGCATTCGGCTTTCTTGGAGGTAAATTAGTACACCGTCCGAGCGGTTTTTATTGGTTTATTTATACGTAAACTCGCCGGATGTTTATAGAACCAAAAACCTGAGCAAATTACAACGGTTTTATTGCTTAGCCCGTTTTTAAAACAGTGGCAATTTGCCGAATCAATCCAGGGCCTTGATAAACCAAGCCTGTATAAATTTGAACCAAGCGCGCACCGGCTTGGGTTTTATCTATTGCATCTTGCGCAGACATAATGCCTCCAACACCGATAACCGGTATCGCATCGCCCAATATTTCCACCAAGCGATGGATGAGCATTGTTGAGGCTTGGGTTAACGGAGCACCGCTGAGACCACCCTGCTCGGCGCCATGGGCGAGGTGTGCAACCGCTTGTTTATCTATTGTTGTGTTCGTCGCAATAACACCGTCTATTTCGTTAGCCAATAACCGTTGAGCAATAGCGTCAACTTCATTGCCTGTTAAGTCCGGTGCAATCTTTACCACAACGGGTACATATTTCCCGTGTGCAAGCTTTAAGGCATGCTGTTCTTGTTTAAGCACATTAAGCAATTTATTTAATTCATCGCCTTGTTGCAATTGGCGTAAATTTTTTGTGTTTGGAGATGATATATTAATGACAACATAACTCGCAAACGCATACACCTTACGCAAACAAATCACATAATCATCAACCGATTTTTCTAACGGAGTATCTGCATTTTTTCCGATGTTAATGCCTAATATGCCGTCATAATGCGACGCATTCACCTTGGAAATCAGATAATCAACCCCTTTATTATTGAATCCCATGCGATTAATAATCGCTTGCACTTTGGGCAAACGAAACAAACGCGGTGTTGGATTCCCCAACTGCGGCCTAGGCGTAACAGTACCTATTTCAATGGCACCAAAACCTAACACAGCAAGCGCATCGATATAATCACCATTCTTATCCAAGCCCGCAGCCAAACCCACTTTATTCGCAAATTGCAAACCCATTATCCTCGTTGGATCGTTAACTTGGTCAGCATATAATAATTTGGAAAAACCGTAACGATGCACTAGGCGCAAGCAATTTAAACTACAATGATGTGATGTTTCAGCATCAAGCTGGAATAATACAGAACGGGCTAAGGGATAAAACATGGTATGGGTAAAATCGAAAATTCAAAGGCTAAAGAAGAAGCTTTGATGTTAACAGAACACCAACAAACTAGCTGCCTTAAATATACAAAAAAATACAAGAAAAGACTTTTCGACACTTATATCAGTATAGGCACGCCACTTGCTCTTACTTCATAAAAAGGCATAAAAAGGCGCAAAAAAACTTAAAAAAACGCAAGAAAAAAAATTAAGATTTCACTGCATTTAAAAATAACCGATAAATCCAAAACCGACTACTGGATCACTGATAGGTATACAATGGCGTAAATTAAACGCTAGCAAGAAAAAAATTAAAGCATTCTATAGTGCAAAAACTTTTTTTTGGGGTTAGACTTAGCGGCATACGCACTGTCGCAAAAACACAACAGAATGGTATGAATTAGAGCGACAACAAATAAAACGATATGAAATTTCTTTAACAACATTTATTATGCAAAAATAAATCTAAAGACAAAAAAAGATATATAAAAAAATATAAAGCTTTTAAAAGACATGTCGATACCTCTATCCAAAGTGGTCAATTCAACAATATGGTTAGGTTTTTTCACTTTAGCGCATTAAAAATGGAAGAGCTGGGGCATTATGCCGAGCTTAATACAGTTATAAGGCCTATTACATTAGGAGAAAAGTGTATTTATTATTGATATTTTTGCAAGTGAATATAAAATTTATTAGCTCATCTAAGGAGAGTAAAAGTATGAAGACGTTACAAAAAACGGCGGCATTAATCGCTGTAGTGGCATCCATTGGTATGACCACGGGCTGCGGCGATCAAGAGTTAACCATAGGCGTAGCAGACTCTACGTTTACGGTAACGGGTCGCGTTATTAACGCGATGACTCGCGACCCTATCGCAGGTGCAGAAATTACCATGTGGGTAAACGGGGTTGCAATGACAACCACGAGTAAAGAATCAGTAGTAACACCTGCAACGAAACCGATGATGAAAATCGCTGCTGACTTCGGCCCAGGTGGGTTTTTCAGCCTATCGGGGCTTCCTGCTGGCAGCCATTCGATGACGGTCACTGCTACCGGTATGGCAACAATACAAACAACGGCTAGTCTTGGTGGGTCAGATGATAATACGCCGCTAACAACTAATTTCGGTAATATGGGCATGGGACCTAGCCATGACCTCAGCGTCGTTGTCACCCAAGACGGTACCGTCGTATCAGGCGCCCCAGTGGTTGCAATGTCGAGCGGAACTTCTGCGACATGTAACAGTGCTCTGTTCACTTATACCGCAACCCCTGAAATTACAGTTGACAGTGGAACCGACGGCATCGCCTTGCTCACCGGCTTGAATGCATGTTCAACTTATAATATTTATGTTCCAGCACGCAGCGATGCGGACGGTAATTTACTGACAACTACTCAAGCTAAAGCTTACACGGCCAATATTGATTCTCAGGAAAGTGTTTTTTCCATGGATTTAATGCCCGTTGAACGTGCCGTAGCTCCAAGCAAGGTTACGGATTCATTCCTTGATATGACAGGCACCAACATTGCTCTGCGAACTGCGACAGATACCAACGCCAGCGGTGGTAACCAACAGACGCCGGATAGCTTTAACAGTACGATGGCAATGAAAACGACGGGTAATAACTATGTCGTCTTTAACATGCCTGTGGCTATCGCGGATACGGGTGGTTTTAGAATGAGCACCAATCAGTACTTAACTAATCCGGATGTGGTTGATAATGGCACCGAAGCAACTCCGGCAGACGGGCTTGTTGATGCGACCTATGGCGATGATGCAATAGTAGCAGCCACTTTTAGCTTAGACACGACCGGTACTATCTTGACTATTGCACCACCTAGCAGTGGGTATATCGCCAACCAGGTTTATATGATCACGGGTTCGGTTTATGCGATGAACAATGGATCCGTTGACACACTCTCAGTCGATATGGAAATCATGGCAACTGAAGATGGAACAACAGGTCTTACTGCAACCTCTGCAATGACTTTGGATAATTACAATGGTAATACCGGCCTTGCTAGCGGTAGTGCTTCCATGACAGCAGGCACAACCTGGCTTGAGTTCTCAGAGCCAGTCACTGGCATGTATCGCTTGATATCTGCAGTCGATATGAACCAGACTGCAGCCACTACCGACGATACCACAACGCTCATCAATGGTTCCGAAGTAGCGATTAGCTACGCAAGCGGTGCTTTGATTTATTCTGATGGCACGGATACAACGACAGTTGCCGCTGGACAATCGCCCTGTAATCAATGTGGCACAACGGCTGGCATCAAATACATCGTGCCTATTACGGGTTTAGGTGCTAACAGCGAAGACGGCGACGTAGTCACCTTGTTTGTTGATGTTGTTGATGTGGAAGGAAATCGATTCAGTGATGAAATCACACTGACTATCGAATAAAGGACAACAACCCTTAGGGTTGTTGTTTACAAAATCCCCCTCGATAAAAAACAAAGTCGAGGGGGATTTTTTTTGCATGCCAAAAAGTAAACTATAGATATCCAGTTTTCTGCTAAACTCCTTAGCCATGAATAAACCCTCAAAAATCGGCTTTATTAGCCTAGGCTGCCCCAAAGCAACCGTAGACTCCGAGCAAATCATTACCCCATTGCGCGCTCAAGGTTATGAAATCAGTCCAAGCTATGATGCTGCCAATCTTGTCATTGTGAATACTTGTGGGTTTATCGACGACGCAGTAGAAGAATCTCTAGATGCCATTGGTGAAGCCTTAGCAGAAAATGGCAAAGTGATTGTGACCGGATGCCTGGGTGCCAAAAGTGACATTGTGCGACAAGCTCATCCACAAGTACTCGCCATTACCGGCCCCAATTCTGCGCAAGAAGTGTTGCATATCGTGCATCAGCACTTGCCACCAAAACACGATCCACATACGAGCTTGATTCCGCCAGGTGGTATTAAACTCACCCCTAGACATTATGCCTATTTGAAAATATCGGAAGGCTGCAACCATCATTGCACGTTTTGCATTATTCCATCGTTACGCGGCAAATTAGTCAGTCGCCCTATCGGAGATGTTTTACAAGAAGCAGAAAATTTGAAAAACGCGGGCGTTAAAGAATTGCTTATCGTATCCCAGGATACCAGTGCCTATGGCAGCGATCTGCAATACCGCACCGGTTTTTGGGGCGGCCGCCCGATCAAAACACGCTTCCTTGAATTAATGCAAGCCTTAGGCGAACTCGGTATTTGGGTACGCATGCACTATGTCTATCCCTACCCGCATGTGGATGAAATCATCCCACTCATGGCCGAGCAAAAAATTCTGCCCTATTTGGATATTCCGTTGCAACACGCAAGCCCGAATATTTTACGCAATATGAAACGCCCTGCACACACAGAGAAAATGCTTAAACGCATCCAACGATGGCGCGAAATATGTCCCGACATCACCTTGCGCAGTACGTTTATTGTTGGCTTTCCGGGCGAAACCGCCAAAGACTTTGAGTTACTTTTAGAGTTTTTAGATCATGCGCAATTGGATCGGGTCGGCGCCTTTGCCTATTCCGCCATAGCAGGCGCTACCGCTAATGAATTAGACCAGGCAGTGCCAGAGCAGATCAAACAACAACGTTTACAGCATTTCATGCAACACCAAGCCAAGATCAGCGCGCATAAATTACAACAAAAAATAGGCCAAAAGATGACCGTCATCGTAGACCAAGCGGATGACCAAGGCATCATTGCGCGTAGTCCCGCAGACGCACCGGAAATAGATGGTCTGGTTTTTATTGATGAACAACTCACGATAAAATCCGGTGATTTTATCGAAGTTAAAATAAACGATGCAAACGAACATGATTTATTTGCTGAGCCAACAAGTTGATTATTGGCAGAATTTTTTTAAATCATTGAATATTAAGAAATTAATGGGGTGACTGATGGGGCTTGAACCCGCGACCACCGGAATCACAATCCGGGGCTCTACCAGCTGAGCTACAGCCACCATGGTAGGTATTATCTTAGTATTTATCGAAATAATATGATGACATTGTTATAGCTTAAGTCATTATTCGGAGTCTTGCCGAGAACATTAATACTGATATTCGCGTAAAGAGGACGCAGATTATAGTGGCATTTATGAAACAACACAAGCAGTTAAAAACTCAATTATATCAATATGATACCACTATATATCTGCAAGCACTCAGGGCTTAGAGCGACTTTACAAAACTTCCTACGCTAGAGATCTGTTTTTTCTGAGCGCGTTCACAATGACCCCGATCACAAATTCAAATGCACGTTGCTCCATTCTTTCGGTTAAATAAGGGATATTGATACCATTATTCAAGCCGGAGGCCAGCCGCTCTTCGATAAGCCGAGCTTCTTCATCAGATATTCCATCGCTGCTATTTCTGACCAATTCATAGATCTCGTTGGGTATCCGTTGGTAGATAAAACGATCAATCGTCTTGACCAGCTTAACCAAGATCACTTGTTCTTTCGCTTCTCCAATCACCGGCAGATTGACGACACCGTTTAGCTTGGTGGCGATGCTTTCGAGTTCGTTTTCCGATAACATTTCAATTTTACGATCAGCATCTAAAAGGATATTACTACGTTGTTCAGCGGTCAAAACGATCGTTGTCATTGTTAGTTCCTCCAAAAATTAGTGAAAGCATTTCAAATATTTTACCTTAACTTGTTTATACTAAATGGTATTTGTTAAGCGTTTAATACGCCCTTATCAACTAATACTTGCTCTAAAGTCTTTAAATTAACCGGTTTAATAAGTTGATCTTCAAGACCCGCTTCGCGGCATTGCGCTTTAATATTTTCGCTATCACTCGGTACCAACGCCACTATAGGTATATGGATAATCATTTCATTTTTGACTTTACTTTCAAGCTTTCTAATTTGTTTTACGGTCTTAGTAATGTCTTTTGATGTTTTTTTGCAATCGAGTAAGATCATCTTATAGTTTTTGTTTTTTATTGCCGCAAGTGCTTCAATACCATTTTCAGCGATGTCCGAGTCACAGCCTAATTTAGTCAGAAAACTAGAGAGCATTTTTTGATTGCGAATATTTTCTTCGATGATCAAAACCTTCTGTTTATCCGCTTGTTCCGTTTCTTTTAAGGTATGGCGAGTAACCATCGGGGCAACAGTCAAACTCCGGTTATCGATTACTTTTTGCATTGCATTTTTCAACTGACTGCGACTAATAGGCTTGGTTAAATACGCCATTACGCCTAATTCACGTGCCTTAATGCCCTCTCCGGGCGAACCTTTAGCAGTCAGAATTAATGTCGCGTACTTATCCCTTCCATGCTCAGCATAGATATCTGAAACCAGTTTGAATGCTTTTTCACTGGAAGAACTAAGTGAGATATCAATAAGACATCCAGCGATATTTATGTCTGCTGAATGGGCGTCATGCAATATTTTTAAAACCTCGTCAAACTGATTGGTTGCAACACAAGCGATGCCCCATCTTTCTATCACTTTTTGAATATTGATGCGATTTGATTCTGTTTCACTCACCAATAACATGTAGACACCCAACATATCATTGTTAGATTTCTTTTCTACTGCTGAAGTAACGGCTGCAAACGGAATCGTAAACCAAAAAGTCGCTCCGCTACTGGCATTTTCTTCTACTCCAATGGCTCCACCCATGGCTTCCACTAGTTTTTTCGAGATCGTCAAGCCCAAACCTGCACCTGAATGCACCGACGAAAACTCAGTGTCACCCGTATTAAACTCGTTGAATATGGTTTCTTGTAACGCGGGATCTATTCCTATGCCGGTATCACTTATTTCAAACTTGATCGTCGCCCGGTTTTTATCTAAGTCTAATAAACTGACGGCTACGGCGACATCACCTCGTTGGGTAAATTTAATCGCATTCACCACGAGATTAAGCAAAACTTGGCGCAATCTTGTGGGGTCTCCATTCACGCGCTCAGGCACCTTGGAGCTAACCAGGTAACCAAATTCTAGTTGTTTGCTTTGTGCTTGCACTTCCATCATTTCAGCGACATCCGTTAAAGTATGCCGTAGATTAAAATCAATGTTTTGCAAGGATAAATCGCCCGATGTTAGCTTGGAATAATCGATAAACTCATTGACTAATTCATGCATTAACTCGCTGGAATGTAATGCCTGCACTAACATTTCGCTTTGGGGTTTATCAACCGATTGCTCTTTCAATGCGCCTAATATTCCTAAAGTATTCTTTAATGGCACACGAATTTCTTGACCAAACTTTGCAAGATCTTTAATCCGCATAGCGGTCACATTAGGCGCAGAAATTTCACGCGTTGTTCTGATCTTCTTTTGCGTTTTACGGGAAATTCGACCAAGTATCAGCAACAAAAAACTCGATACAATAATAACCAGTGCAAATTGTGTAAATCGACCATGGAGTTTTTCTATTAATGCTTGCTCACTTGTTTCAAACATCACATATATATTAAATCCTGGCTCTTTCAAATAACTCCAAACACTTCGATCAATCTGAATAACCGGTGTCTGTAATGAGCTTTCACGCATGCGTTTAAAAATATCTTCTAAACGTTTAACAGACGATTTACTAGAATTTGAATGGCGTACCGATACAACTCGGCTGCGATCATTAAAAATATGAATATCACTTAAAAAGCCCGTTTTTTTCCAAAGGCCAAGCTGTAGCAGAATTTCTTCCAGTTCGATGGTGAAATTAATAACCCCGGCCACAATGCCATTGACAATCACTGGAGCGCTACGTTGCAACACCGTTCTAGCAGCAATCGTTTCAATGGAAATATGACCATCTTTATTCGCTGACTGAGTTATCGTACGTTTAAAAAACTCGTCATTTATTCGATTGGCAGCCGAATCGACAACGCTTCCTTGTTCTACTAAAAACTGTTCTTTTCCCTCTGAAGATATAAAACGAATGGATGAGATAAGTGGTTGCTTTGAGTAACTCACTTGTAAAAAAAGATTTTCAATTTTTCTACGCGCAATAAACTCTTCGCGATTATCTTCAGAATTGAGTGCCGCAAGTAACTGACCAAAAACCGGACTATCGCCCAGCACTCTAAGCGATCGGCTTATTTCTTGACTGAGTTTGTCCAAGTGTGCCACCTCAAAATCTAATACCCGATGATGGCCATTGGTGACATCAGAGTAAATATTTTGTCGCAGCAGTAAATAGGAAGCACCGAGTGACAATATCAAAACGATGAGTATGAATAATACACGCGTCATTTACATAACCTTAAAAACTATAATTTGTCACTGTACTTGGAACCGATCAGACTTAGATGATCGTAGCGAATCTAAAATGGAATAGTCAATGCGTCCCCTACACGTAGACGGTTTGAGGTCATTTGATTGCTGCGTTTTAGGTGCGGAACACTGACTTTATACAAACCAGCGATACTGCTCAAGGTATCACCGCGCTTAACCAGATAAACCTTTTTCCCATTATTTTTTTTTGCTAATAAAGTACCTGGTGGAGGATTCGCAACAAAATACTGATGTATGCCTCGCATCATCGCATTCGCTAATTTTTGCTGATAACGTTTATCGCGTAACCTCCGCTCTTCACGAGGATTAGAGATAAAAGCAGTTTCAATCAACAGCGAGGGAATATCCGGCGATTTTAATACGACAAATCCTGCATGTTGCACCGTACGTTTATGTACTGGGCCAATTTTTTTAAACTCGCGCAAGATTTTGCTGGCTACTCGCGTACTCACATCGATCGTTCCATTCAAGGATAAATCGAGTAATACCGATGCAAGCACATCATCTTTATCTTCTAAACTGACACCGCCTATAAGATCCGCTGCATTTTCCCGTTTTGCGAGCCATTTTGCGGCCTCATCTGACGCACCTCTAGCAGATAATACATAAACAGATGAGCCTTTCACTCGGGTATTTTTAAATGCATCAGCGTGGATAGAAACAAATAAATCTGCTTTATGCCGCCGCGCCTTTGCGATACGTTTACGCAAGCTTAAATAATAGTCACCTGTACGAATAACCACAGGCGTCATACCCGGCGTTTGCTCGATGAGCTTTGCGAGTCGCTTCGCGATACGTAACACAACATCCTTTTCTTTGGTGCCCCGTTTACCTCTTGCTCCGGGGTCTTCACCGCCGTGCCCAGCGTCAATAGCGATGACGATATCTCTGGGCGGCTTGTTAACCTTGTTAGCCGATTTATCGCGAGGCTTAGACGGAGTAGTCACCGCTTGCTGATTAAGCCTTTGCGTTTTATCCAGGTCAATCACTAAGCGATGGCCATACTCTTTGTTTGGCGGCAGAGAAAAATAGATAGGTTTAACATTTTGCTTCATATCCAGCACAAAACGCACTGATTTCTTTTTACGCGCGCCACTTCGAATATTTCTAATTAACGGATGACTGGGTGATACACCAGGAAGCACTGCTTGAACTTTGGAGTCCCTAAAGTCGATGACAATTCTATGTGGTTTTTTCAATGAAAAAACATTGTGTTTTATCGGTTTGCTCAAATCAAAAACCAAGCGGGTGGTATCCGGAGAATCCCAAACCCGCACGCCAGTAACTTGCGCTGTTTTTGCCCATAATGTCGATGACATCAGCACAGCGCAAATTATAATGCTTGAAAAGCCTATTTTATAAAAAGTCATACTCTATATTTTAATAAAAACCGTTATAAATTCAAATAACTAAATGTAGAAAACGATAAACAAGCTCATATTCTCTCGTTAATCCGTTAATTAAGATGCATTATTTAATCCATATACCTCAAATAGTTTTTTCGCTATTTGGCGCCCTGTTGCGCTCTTCGCGCTACAAAAAAAGCAACGACTTTGCTCTGGTGCATATTGAAGGGTAATTTCAATGTCAGCAACTGAGATAAATCCTTGCCCTTTATCTGGCCACTCAACAAAGCAAATGCTTTGCTCCCTAAAATAATCGCGAATGCCCATAAATTCAAGTTCTTCGGGATCAGCTAAACGATATAAGTCAAAATGAAAAATATCTTTTCCCGCACATTCGTAATTCTCAACCAAGGTGTATGTTGGACTTTTAACCGCTTTTTGATACCCTAGCGCGCGCAAAAAACCACGTACAAAAGTGGTTTTGCCGACACCGAGTTCGCCATGTAAAAAAACTACCATTCCAGGTTTAATTTCTGTTATCAGGGTTGCCATAACCGCTGCCAACGCCATGGTGTCCTTCTCTTGCGCGAGCACCAGCCGCATACTCTCAGCCATGGTGATTAAGCACACAACGAATCTGTTCAATCACATCACTCGCCAGCATGCCGTACTCACCCTGTCGCGCAGCCCAATCTCCCGCTACAGAGTGCACCGTAACCCCAATAGCTGCGATATCCATCAACGATAGTTTCTTCCGCTTAGCTTGCGCAGCGATCGATACCAGTATACCAGTTAATGTATCACCCATGCCTGCGCTGGCCATGCCTGGGTTTCCAAATGGACAAACAAGGTATTGCTGACCGTCATAGATCACACTGCCCGCTCCTTTTAAGATGCATACCCCGCCATATTTATGTTGTATCGCAGCTACAGCTGCAAACCTATCGTCTTGTATTTGGGCAACACTCGTATCCAGTAATCTAGCCGCTTCACCCGGGTGAGGTGTCAGTATCCAATTGTCATTTTTAGCGCTATTTTGGGCTAAGCAAGTTAACGCATCGGCATCAATAATTTTAATTTTTTTACTTTCCAATACGCGTTGGAATAGTGTTTGTCCCCATCGTGAAAGTCCTAATCCCGGCCCGATTGCAATCGCCGAAACTTTGCCCAGCAACTGCTGATAGTTTACGGCATCAGGGTAAGCATGACACATGAGTTCAGGCTGCGCCTGGGTGGTCGCTTGAACATGTTCTTTTCGAGTAATAACCGATGCCATCCCTGCGCCACACCGCAATGCCGCTTTGGCCGCCAGTTGAATGGCACCCGACATCCCCACATCGCCACCCACTAAGAGTGCATGTCCATAACTTCCTTTGTGCACTAACTTGCTTCGAGGTTGAAACATTTGTGTAATGCACTGAGTCGTTAGCAACGCCGCATCCGTGGGTAACGCAGAATATATCCGGTGTGGGACGCTAAGATCATCAAAATAAACTTTACCACTCGCTTGCGGACCGTAACCGGAATATAAACCTCTTTTTTTGCTCATAAAACTAATAGTCGTGTCCGCCTCGATACATATTCCGAGCGGTGCGCCGGTATCAGCATGTAATCCCGATGGAATATCCACTGCGATCGTCGGAGCCCGGTGTTGATTAACACCTAAAATCACTTCTTTCCAAAAGGATGTCACTTCCCTAGCGATTCCGCTGCCCAATAACGCATCATATACAATGTCAGCTTTATGGATCAGGGTATTCATGGCTGCTGGATTTTGATAAGGCAATAGCGCTATGCCAGCTTTCTCTAAAGCTTTCCGCGCGGTTAATGCATCACCTTTTTGGCGCCCGAGATCACCGACCTGAAGGACATTCACATTTAAACCATGCTGCTTGCAAAGGATTGCGATAAGATAACCATCACCTCCGTTATTACCGATACCACACAGAACAAGCGCGTTTCTCGAATCCGGCCACAAACGATACGCGATATTG
Organism: uncultured Ectothiorhodospiraceae bacterium; assembly: GCA_964636675.1. Taxonomy (GTDB): domain Bacteria; phylum Pseudomonadota; class Gammaproteobacteria; order S012-40; family S012-40; genus JALUUH01. The sequence goes on along the minus strand of CAZWUO010000047.1, from coordinate 4,244 downwards.
AAGCAGGCAAGCGCGGCGCGCTGCATTAATTCAAAGCCAGGAATACCATACTCATTAATAACGAGTTGATCCAGTACACGGGATTGTTGTGCGGTATACAAATTGATATCCGCTGGCAGTATCAGCTTAACCATATGTGTTAAAATATACCACAAAGTCACTAAAATTTAGCACTGTAAAACCACCCAATTTAAGCAAACCCAGACAAAACCAAGATGGACGCAAAAACAACCAGAATATGACTATCCATAGTAATAAATGAACATGAGTGTAAAAACGATTTCGCCCGATAACTTTTCGCCCGATAACTTCGCTAGCCAAGAATTTTCCGCACAAATAAAACGTTGGGGCCTAGAACTCGGCTTCCAGTCGATCGGCATCACTGACACTGATTTATCCGTAGCGAAACTGCGGCTTGAAACCTGGCTACAACAAAAAATGCACGGCGAAATGGCATACATGCAACACCACGGAGATAAACGTTCGCAGCCTGAAAAATTAATCCCTGGGACAATTCGGATCATTTCAGCACGCATGAATTATTTACCGGGCGCAAATGCGGCGTCAATAGAGAAACTCGATGATGGTACAGCGGCATACATTTCGCGTTATGCACTCGGCCGTGATTATCATAAGCTCATGCGCAAACGTCTGCAAAAACTCGCTGAAAAAATAAAACAACAGGCCGGTCACTTATCCTATCGTGTGTTTGTCGATAGCGCTCCAGTATTGGAAAAAGAAATTGCCGCAAAATCAGGACAAGGTTGGATAGGCAAACATAGCAACTTACTGTGTAGAGAAGAAGGTTCTTGGTTTTTTCTTGGAGAAATTTATGTCGATCTGCCGCTGGTTATAGACCAGGCTGTGGAAAACCATTGTGGCACCTGTTCTAAATGTTTGGATGTATGCCCTACCAAGGCTATCATCGCACCTTATATAGTAGATGCAAGGCGTTGTATTTCGTATTTAACAATCGAGTTAAAAGGCGCCATCCCCAAAGAGTTCCGCAAGCAAATAGGCAATAGAATCTACGGCTGCGACGACTGCCAGTTGTTCTGCCCATGGAATCGTTTCGCAAATCTTACCCAGGAACAAGATTTCCTGCCGCGTCATCAACTCGACGATTTATCTGCAATTGAGGGCTTTCAATGGACTGAAGAAGAGTTTTTGAGCAAAACCGAAGGCTCTGCAATTCGTCGCATAGGCTATGAACGTTGGTTAAGAAATATTGCCGTCGCCTTAGGCAACGCCAACACGACACCGGAGCTTATCAATGTTTTAATCGCACGCTTAAACGACCCATCAAACCTTGTGATCGAACATGTCTTATGGGCCTTAACACAACATGATGTCCATCCTCCCGGTTAACCCCCATAAACCGGTGCCAGAAGCTTTTAATGCAGCACAGCCACGCCTAATATTTCAGAAAATGCTCGCGGTAATACTGAAGTTCCTTAATCGATTCTTTTATATCATCCATGGCTAAGTGAGCCTCTGATTTTTTTATCCCGTTGTAAACCTCAGGCGCCCAACGCGCCGCAAGTTCTTTTAAGGTGCTTACATCGAGGTTTCTATAGTGAAAAAAAGCTTCTAAACTCGGCATACCACGAACCAAAAACCGTCGATCTTGGCATATACTATTGCCACACATCGGTGATTTTTTTGCGGAAACCCATGTCGCTAAAAACTCTAAAGTCGCTTGTTCAGCGGCTTCCATACTATCGCTGCTTGCAAGCACCCGTTGGGTTAGACCTGATTGCCCGTGTTGCGTCGTATTCCAGTCATCCATGCCATCCATTATCTCTGTTGACTGTTTTATCGCAAAAACAGGGCCTTCAGCCAGAATTTCTAATTGAGCATTTGTTACTATCGTCGCGATTTCAATAATGACGTCCTTATCCGGGTTCAAACCCGTCATTTCCAAGTCTATCCATATCAAATTATTTTCATGTTTTAGCATCGTAAACGCTCACCACCTTCAGTTAATTATGCGTGTTATAACCCTCTCCAAAGGATCACGGCCTATTGATTATCCTAAAATTCGCAGTTGAGAAGCATACAGCGTGCGGAATCTAGGTTCAACAACGTGGACAATGTGTATGTTAGTCAAACCATTTTTAAGCTAAACTTATACACTCGACTACCGTAAAGATTATATGTCAAAACGCAAAATTTCTAATAGACAGGCTTGGCGACTGAAGAAAATTCAGGATGAAAGACTAGAACGCGCCCAGAAAAAACAAAACCGCGAAATGGAACATCTTACGCCTGATCAACTCGGACACGAACAATCCGGGCTGGTTATCGCAAATTATGGCGTCAAACTCGTGGTAGAAGATGAATCTAACTGTCACCGGGTATGCCATGCACGGCAAAATCTTGGAAGCATCGTTGTCGGTGACCGGGTAGCTTGGCAACGCATTGACGAAAACAGCGGTGTCGTTGTGGCTTGCAAACCCCGCGACAATTTGCTCGAACGCCCAATGAATAGCGGTGATACCAAAGCCGTTGCAGCAAATATTGACCAAATAATTATATTGTTCTCTCCATTTCCCGAATTACAACCTACCTTGCTCGATCAATATCTTGTTGCAATAGAAGAAGCCAAGATCAAAGCCATCATTATTGCGAATAAAATTGATTTATTTTTAGACCGACAACATACCGAAGTAAATAACTTATTAAGAATTTACGAAGACATTGGCTACACGACACATTCTATTTCCGTCAAACAAAACATTGGCATCCAAGAACTGCGTTTATTATTGCGCAATCAAACCAGCATCCTCGTTGGCCAGTCTGGGGTGGGAAAATCTTCGACAATAAATACCTTATTACCAGATATTAATATTCAAGTGGGCGAGTTAGCTCAAAACACCCATCTTGGAAAACACACAACGAGTGCTTCCAGGCTATATCATTTGTCAGGTGGCGGTAGCATTATAGATTCACCCGGAGTACGTGACTTTGGATTATGGAATATTCCTGAACCACGCATCATTTTTGGGTTTAAGGAATTCAAACAACATCTGGGACGCTGTAAATTCAGTAATTGCAGCCATAAACAAGAACCGGGGTGTGCCATTAAAACCGCCGTGGAAAACGGACTCATTCACCCACAAAGACTATCAAACTATCAAACTATCATGCAGAAATTAAAAAACAAATAACCAGGATTTACTGATTTAACAGCGCTTGTAGCTCATGAATTTCTTCTTGTGCTTCTTTTAATAGCTCAATGCTCGCCGCCGGCCCCAGCGAAAAAACAGGGAATTTTTTTATCACTGGCAACGCTTCCAATTTTGGCAAGTCATTCGCTCGATTATCTCCAAACGCAGCATGCCAATGCGCTACAATAATGACGTCTGCATAATCTGGGTTTTCATCCCCCTCAGCGACAGGCCTATCCCAGTTTTCTGCATTTTTGACCACTTCCTCAAAAATGGGATCAAACCTCCATTGGCGTAAAACAGTACAACCAAGCTCAATACATAAAGCACGTGCAACGCTGTCATAAAATGTTTGATCCGCAATGAGATAAGGTTTTTCATCCGCAAAACTTAATAAAGAAAGTAAACCGATATCATGTAATAAACCGGCTAACATCGCCTGATCAGGATTAAGCGTTGGAGAAATACGCGCTAAAGTAAAAGCCACTGCGGCAACTTTTACGCTATGCTTCCAAAGATCTTCAATCACCGTTATAGCTAGAGAGTTTTTCGTGAGGAAAACTCGGCGTAGTGCAAAACTAGTGACCAAGTTTCGGGTGACATTCAAACCAAGCCGAGATATCGCAGCATGACTATTCTCTACCGGTATAAGACCACGATATAACGGGCTATTAGCGATCTGCACAATTCTTCCGGCCAGGGGTAAATCTGATTGAATAATTTTTGCTAGCTCAGCAACCGTGCAATTTTCATTGCTAACCACTCGTTGTACCCGCACGGCGATATCGGGTAATCCGGGCAAATCTTTGCGCCCATGTCTTACATCGTCCAATATCTCTTCACGGAGCTCATTAATATCCATTAATTAAACCTGGAATTATCAGTTAAACGGCTTATAAGGTGCATTGAGCATTGTAACTGACACCGGCAATGGTGTCTTAGGCGAAGGACGAATAGTTCGCGTGGCAAACACACGGGCCAGACGCAAAAAAGCCGTAATATGACTATTACGGCTCTTAGGTTTAACCTAGAATCCGCAGTTGGACGGCATGCAGAGTGCGCTTATAAGTGTGA
>CAZWUO010000046.1:0-21267 GCA_964636675.1 uncultured Ectothiorhodospiraceae bacterium | reverse complement strand
CTGGATGGGCTTAGCCATGTTGACCGGGGGGTATCCTCCCTTTGGCAACTTGGGAAGATTGAATACTACCAACACCACCGACAAGCATAATCGGTTTGTGATAACCGCGAACTTCCTCACCACTCGGCCCGAGTACGTTTTGCTCATAGGTGCGAAAATAACCCAGGATATTGGGACGACCAAACTCATTATTAAATGCAGCTCCACCAATAGGGCCTTCCAACATAATGTCTAACGCCGACACGATGCGCTCTGGTTTACCATAATCAATCTCCCAAGCTTGCTTAGCATTAGGAATTTGCAGATTTGACACTGTAAACCCGGTCAAACCTGCCTTGGGTTTAGCACCGCATCCCGTCGCCCCTTCATCTCGAATTTCTCCACCTGAGCCAGTTGCAGCACCGGGAAATGGAGAAATTGCGGTGGGGTGATTATGCGTTTCTACTTTCATCAATATATTCGCGGCTTGGGCATGATATTGATATTGATTATTCGGTTGGTCGGGGTAAAACCAGCGCGCGGATGGCCCCTTAATAACGGCTGAGTTATCACTATACGCAGAGAGTACTCCACCAGGATTTTTTTCATGTGTATTACGGATCATCTGAAACAGCGTCTTTGCTTGCACGACACCATCGATCACCCAATCCGCATTGAATATCTTATGCCTACAATGCTCCGAGTTAGCCTGGGCAAACATCATTAACTCTACATCGGTGGGGTTGCGATTTAAGACTTCGAAACTTTCAAGCAAATAGGTAATTTCATCATCTGCCAGCGCTAAACCCCATTGGACATTCGCGTTCATCAAAGCCTCTTTTCCACCCGTCAACACATCCACTGTCTTAAACTCGGCCGGCGTCGTTTGCGTAAACAGTGTTTCAGCTTCATCAATCGTACTGAATACAGATTCCACCATTCTGTCATGCAAACAATTTTTTATAAGTTGATACTCACTCTCGCTGCAACTTTCTGAATTGGAAAACTGAACATAATAAGCAATTCCTCTTTCGATGCGCTCCAAAACGCTCAAACCAGAATTGTGAGCGATGTCCGTGGCCTTACTCGACCATGGTGAAATCGTACCCGGCCTAGGCACTACCAGAAAAAATGTACCTTGGAAGGGCTGACGCGCAATAGGTAGTCCGTCATCAAGCAACTGCTTTAATTGCGAAATTTCTTCTTTTTCAAATGCCTGAGAACTGTGAGCGAAGTAAGCGTATTCCGCATCAATACGCCAAACTTGAGGTACTTTTTTCTGGATTGAAAGCAGGAGCTTTTCGATACGAAAAGCGGAACGAGCCGATGCACCACGTAAGTTCAGCATAAAGATCTCTCTATAAACCGGTGAAAAATGGAGCGCTATGATACTTTATTACGGAGTTGAAATACTAGTACACCGTCAAGGCTATTTTGACGGTGTACAGGAAACCATCTATGTCGCTAGAGTATTAATTACACCAGATTCACACAAACACACTAGGGTCTGTTGATGCATTAGGGGATCTCCACACCAAGACGATGCGCTACTTCTTCATAAGCTTCAACAACTCCGCCTAGGCCTTGTCTGAAACGATCTTTGTCCATTTTTTTGCGGGTATCTACATCCCATAATCGACAACCGTCTGGAGTAAACTCATCACCCAAAACGATATCACCTTTATAACGACCGAATTCAAGTTTGAAATCGACGAGTAACAACCCCACATCCCGGAAAAGTTTAGTCAAGATATCATTCACTTTAAACGAAGCTTGTTTCATTTTTTCTACTTCATCAGCAGCGGCCCAGCCAAACGACTCGATATGATATTCATTAATCATAGGGTCATGTAACGGATCGTTTTTCAGGAAAAACTCAAACGTTGGCGGATTCAAATCAAGATTTTCCTCTACCCCCAAACGACGACAGATACTTCCTGCAGATATATTGCGAATAACACACTCTACGGGAATCATATCCAAACTTTTCACCAAAGACTCTTGATCAGAGAGTAGCTTTATATGATGAGTAACAACACCTTGCCGCTCAAGCTCATCCATGATAAATGCGTTAAATCGATTATTTACCATGCCTTTTCGATCAAGTTGATGTATTTTTTCACCATCATTTGCGGATGTATCATTGCGAAACAACAATATCATTTGATCGGGATTATCGGTTTCATACACCGACTTAGCCTTGCCTTTATAAAGCTCGTTACGTTTTTCCATCTTTACTACCTACCCTATTTCAATCAACTATAATAACGTGACACCAACAATTATATACAAAGATGATGCAGCCACCGACGGACTGAACTACCAACATGGGTGTATTTACAAAACATCCGTATCACCTTAACTTTACAAGCAATCTCTACAAATTATCTTTAATACGAATAAGTATATTACGTGCTTGCTGAGAGTCTTCTTCGACAAACTCATCATCTAATACGGTAATTTTAGTTTCTTTCTCTTCAACAACGCTAAATTTCAACTTAAAAGATTCTTGCTTGGTAAACGCACCAACGAGACCAATACTAAAATCGGTTGCAAACTCATCTTCACTCACACGAATAGTCAAAATACCTTCAAGTTCATCGCGTTCAATAATTAAATGTCCCATTCTATCAATTGCAGCAGCAATAAAATTCCAGGCTTTATCTTTGGTATCATGCACGCTTAAACTCGGTGGAGAATCCTTGAGCTGAAGAGTAGATCCCGGTTTCTGTTTTTTCGCTTTCGCAACAAGTTCTTTTACTCTTTGAGGTTCTAAAGCAAAATACGCTAGCAATTGCCCAAGCACTTCTATTTCAAGTTCTTTATCATGGGTTCTAGCCTCCCACACATTCACAATATCATCTTGATAAAAGTCTCTTTGCACTCCTTGGTGAGTTAAAAAAAGCAAGCTCGTTCCCGCCTTTTTGCCAACCTCGATACGAACTCGAAACCGATCTCGTAGAAACTCCGACTCATAGTTATCAATCCAGCCAGTTTGCATAATGCCAAGTTTTTTATTCTCCCAGAGCAACGGAATTTTGTTGCTTTCCCAATAAGCAGAAACATAGTCCCAAACCTTATTTGTAGACTCGCTAATTTCCAACCATCGCATACCGCCTTCTCGACGCATGCTCACAGTGGCATTATTCGACAACAGCACTTTTTGGGTTACCAAGCCACCGACTATGGGGATTGAAAAACTCTCATCCAATTTAGCTTTTACTAAATTGGGTGGGATTTCTAGCGCACTATTCACCGGGCTACGTTTATAAAATACTTGTTCAGTTGTAGCACATCCTGCCAGCATACCAATAAGGCCAAATAATAAAACTAGGCTGCGTAACTTTCTTAATAATTTCATGTCTTTCCTAAAGGATATTAGCCTTATGCAACGCTTGGCGCACAGACTCGTGATATTGCGTAGATAACACGGTAAGTGGTAATCGAATTCCGCCAGCGATAAGCCCCATTTCCGCTAATGCCCATTTTACCGGGATAGGGTTAGCCTCTAAAAACAAATCATGGTGCAAACGCTCAAGATTTACGTTTATTTCTAGGGCAGTGGTAAAATCTCCGGCCAAAGCTGCGGTTAACATAGCATGCATTTGCCGGGGAGCCACGTTGGCGGTCACCGAAATAACGCCCTTACCACCGACCTTGACAACATCCAATGCCAAAGCATCATCACCACTGTATACGGCTATCCTGTCGCCGCAGCAATCTACAATATCTTTAGCCCTTGAGACTTCTCCGGTTGCGTCTTTAATACCCACAATATTAGGTATTTTAGACAATGCATCGACGGTCTCAATATGCATATCACAAACTGTTCGACCGGGTACATTATACAAAATTTGCGGTATCGCAACGGCTTTCGATATAGCAGTGTAGTGCTGTATCAAACCCTGTTGAGTAGGCTTATTATAATAAGGAGTCACGAGTAAACAAGCATCTGCACCAGCCTCCTTAGCACAAGAAGTCAGCTGTATCGCTTCAGCCGTAGAATTGGAACCCGTGCCTGCGATCACTGGAATCCGCCCACGCACACGCTTAACAACATGCCGAATAACGTCACAGTGCTCCTTTTCGTGGAGGGTGAGAGTCGCAGATTCTCCGGTAGTCCCAACGGCTACAATAGCATCCGTTTTAGCCTCGATATGCATTTCTAACAGCTTATCCATCGCTGGATAATCAATTGAACCGTCTTCGCGCATCGGTGTCACCAATGCAACCATACTACCTTGAAACATTATCTTCTCCGCTGAAATATGCTAACAGCGAATGTTACTGCCCTGCACCCCTCAAGGCAAGTAAAGTCGAGCGGCTAACTCGCCTTAATCAAGCATAATAACAAGACTAAGCTTAAACCTGATCTGCTCGCTTTTTCACCGACACATATAAGATGAACAAGGCTCATTAGGTGACACGCGAGAACGCATCCACATGGTATTATTCCAGGATATGACAAACGTCTGTACAGACCTTAAGAAAGGCTTGGCCGGGCACACTCGTTCTACTGTAACTCCAAGGAGCAAATAATGCCTACGGCTGAAATCAACAAAAAAATACCCGATTTCGAACTCCCTGCTACCAGTAATCTAACCGTTAAACTGGCTGCTTTAAAAAACCAAAAAATAATTCTTTATTTTTATCCTAGGGACAGTACTCCTGGATGCACCACAGAAGGCCAAGACTTTAGTCACCACCACAACAAATTCAAACACGCCAATACCGTTGTATTCGGTGTGTCTCGGGACAGCATCAAATCACATGAAAATTTCAAAACAAAACAAAACTTCCCTTTTGAACTCATTGCAGATGCTGAAGAAACGCTATGCACCCTATTCGAGGTTATCAAAGAAAAAAACATGTACGGTAAAAAAGTGATGGGTATTGAGAGAAGCACCTTTTTAATTGACGAAAAAGGTGTACTCCGGCATGAATGGCGCAAAGTTAAAGTAGCAGATCATGTCGCAGAAGTTTTGGCGGCTGCGCAGGCTCTGTAAGGCTTTAGGACGTCAATTTGGAGGGCTTAATGGACAACAAAAAGCTGTTTGTGGTTGATACCAATGTATTAATGCATGATCCTGCATGCCTCTATCGTTTTCAAGAGCATGACGTTTTTTTACCAATGGTTGTGCTAGAAGAACTGGATAGAAACAAAAGAGGCCCTTCAGAAGTTGCACGGAATGCGCGACAAAGTAGTCGATTCCTAGAAGAGATCGTTGGTGACGCGACGAAAGAAGAAATTGAGCGAGGTATTCCTCTTCCATCCCCGGTAAACTCTGACATTCAGAGTGGCCGTGTTTTCCTACAGACTCAAGAACTGATCTTTAACCTGCCCAAAGACCTTCCTGGTAATTCAGCAGACAATACGATATTAGGCGCTGCCTTAGCGTATCAACAACAACGCAGTACCGAAAATGTAATCCTTGTTTCCAAAGACATCAATCTTAGAATAAAAGCCGCGGTTCTAGGCATTAAGGCCGAAGACTTTCATAACGACCAAGTCATTGAAGATGTCAATTTGCTATATCGTGGCTCCTTCGAGCTACCTATTGGCTTCTGGGAAAAACACAGTGACAACATCGAATCATGGTCAGAAAGCGGACGCAGCTTCTACATCATCACAGGGGAAGATATCGAAGCATGGTATCCCAATCAATACGTTTATAGTCTGGATGATTCATTTCACGCCATCGTCCGTACGCACAAAGATGATACGGCAAAACTAGAAATACTCGATGATTTTAAAGGCAATGGCCACAACGTATGGGGAATTAATGCGCGCAATAAGGAGCAAAACTTTGCGCTGAATGTGCTTCTCGATCCAGAAATTGATTTTGTAACTCTGTTAGGTATGGCTGGAACAGGCAAAACCTTACTCACTCTTGCCGCAGGATTAATGCAAACGCTTGACGAAAAACGCTTTCAAGAAATCATTATGACAAGAGTCACCGTACCGGTAGGTGAAGACATTGGCTTTCTACCGGGAACGGAAGAGGAAAAAATGACACCTTGGATGGGGGCATTAATGGATAATTTAGAAGTGCTTACCTCATCATCAGGCTCCGGAGAGTGGGAACGTGCAGCGACGAACGATGTATTAGCTAAGCGCATAAAAATTCGCTCAATGAATTTCATGCGTGGTCGCACATTCTTAAATCGCTACGTTATTATCGATGAGGCACAAAATCTAACACCTAAGCAAATGAAAACTTTAGTCACTCGTGCGGGACCCGGAACTAAAATTATCTGCATGGGTAACGTCGCACAAATAGACACACCTTATTTGACCGAAACCACATCAGGCTTAACTTATGTGGTGGATCGCTTCAAAGACTGGCAACATAGCGCGCATATTACACTTCAACGCGGTGAACGGTCACGTTTAGCTGACTTCGCATCGGATAGTTTGTAATAAATCATCTCGATGAGAACCATGCTCCGAACTGCCTTACTGGCCTGAAGCGTTACGGCTTTGATACTATATATCTTGACAATGCCTGACTAAATTTTTGCGGATTAACCGGCTTGCTTAGGTGGTCATTCATTCCTGCAGCGAGACTTCTCTCCACGTCTTCTGGAAAAGCATTTGCCGTCATCGCAATAATTGGAAGATCAGAAAATCTTCCCCCCAGCGCTCTAATTTCCCGAGTAGCGTCGATCCCATCCATCCCGGGCATTTGAATATCCATTATAATCGCGTCATAAGATTTTTCCTGAACAGCTGCAATCGCTTCCTTGCCACTACTCCTCGTGTCGACGCTTATGCCAATATTTTCCAAAAACCCTCTTGCAACCATGCGATTTATTTTATTATCATCGACGACCAATATACAACAATTTTTGAAACTAATTTCATCTTGATCCTGATTTAGCTCATTGCTCTTCGCATGATTATCATTATTCAATTTTAAATTATTTTTACTATCCACATTTTTCTGAAAATGCTGCTCAGCACAACGCAAACAAATCGTAAAATGAAAATCACTCCCTCGATTCACTTCACTTTCAACCCATATATCCCCCCCGAGTAGCTGAACCAAGTTTTTTGCAATAGCTAAACCAAGTCCTGATCCTCCGTATTTGCGGGTAATCGAACTATCTGCCTGGGAAAACTCATCAAACAACCTAGCTTTCTGCTCGGCAGTAATGCCAATTCCATTATCACTCACCACAAAATGCAGTAACAACTTGTTAGTCCATTGTTCCTCCACGCTCACTGAGATCAAAACCACACCTTGCTCAGTAAACTTTAGCGCATTGTTTCCAAGATTAATAAGAACCTGACTCAGCCTCAATGAATCACCAATAAGCAGTGAAGGCACCTTGTCATCCACTACAATTTTCAATACAACATTTTTTTCGAGCAACTCCATGCCTAAAAGTTTTGGCAATCGCTCAAGTACATCAACTAATTCAAATTCACTTTCATCGAGGAGGATTTTACCCGCCTCGATTTTTGAAAAATCTAAAATATCGTTAATTATTTGCAACAATGATTCTGCTGCACCATGAACTATACTAATATATTTTTTCTGCTTAGAATTAAGACCCGTTTGCAGCACAAGGTAGCTCATCCCAAGGACGGCATTCATCGGCGTACGTATTTCATGACTCATATTTGCAAGAAACTGCGACTTGGCATGATTGGATTGGTTCGCCTTATCGAGTGCCAATGATAAATTTCTCGTTCGTTCTATTACGAGTTCGTCCATTTTCTGAAGCACATTTTTCAGCTCCAAGTGAGATTTATCTAAGGCACGACTTTTAATTTTTAAACGTTTTTCTGCATCCTTTCTTGCTGCCCGCTCGCGTTGTAACTGGCGCTCTAATATTTTTAATTCATCTTTCACTAAGAGACCTTTGCAGGGGAGCCTTGTTCTGTTATTAACTCAATATATCGCCCATTAGTGACTATATCTGAAGCTAACACCATAAAATATCTATGCTTATTTTACTTTGACTCCTCAGTTAAATACTCAAGTAAGGCGCTGCGACTTGTAACTCATTTCAAAAAACATTGGATTGGCCTAGTACACCTAGGCCATATTATATGGTTGATGTACTAGCAGCTTGCGAAATAAGGGAGACAGAAATGAGGATTTACAAGAAAAACCCTAGAATCAACAGGATGTTAACCTAACTGATCCTAGGAAAATCGCTGAACAAAAAGCATTAACCGGCCGGTATGCTCTAACAATAACGCATCAACTTAAATTACGCAGATTCCGTTTCCTTCTTTTCTGCATTTTTAGCCCTGGGATTTTCTTTGCGATTTTGTTTAATATTTTCAACATTTACTTCTGTATTTGCAAAAGATTCTACTCCAGGTTCTGCTGCGGTTTTTTCCGCAGAAACAGCAGTAGGTACAGACTCCTCAGCTTGTTCAGATTTCGCCACTTCGGGCACTTCTTTGACCGGTCGAGGATTAACCCATACCTCGGCTCTGTCTCGATTGTTTTCCCAAGGACTTTCACCAAACTTGCTAACCGCATAGTACGCCAGTTTATCGATAAAAGTTAAGCCATTAACTTCTTTTCCAATTTCAAAAAACAAGGTATCCCAACACTCACGGCCTTCGGCTATTTTGTATTTTGACACCGTATCATCATCGTTTAATTGCCATAAAAATTCATAACGATATGCGTAATCATGAATTACACCGGGAACCAACAATAAGCCCGTTGGACTTAATACACCCCACAAAGGCCGCGGAATCGAAGCGCCATCAAACACAAAGCCCTTGTGTAACATAACCGTGGGACCATCATTTGGCAGCTTGAAACGCCAGTCCTCGGTCAGCTCCCACTCCCTGACTTCGAACATCCATGCTGCAATTCTGTCTAACCCATTTCGCTGCCCTTTAGAAGGTATAGAAATTGGGCGTAATTGCGGCATTGCCAATGCATCCACTACCAAACCAGCCGCCTTGATTTTGCCCTGCCTGAATTTATAATAAATTCCTACCAGCCCCCAAACGACGAGAAACGAAAAAACCAAAAAACCTAAAAACTGAAGAACAAAACCCATCAGAACACCTCCCTGCCAATTAAAATATATAGGCTAGATCCTAATAAGCACAATTACATATAGAATATAGCTATAAAAACAACAACTTAACAAAAAACTCATTATTAAAAAACGCCTCGCCACAGCACCTACTACCCTAGCTATAACTCAGGAAATTGAATGTGATTAAAACCTACAAAAAAATGGACAATACACGGTTACCCCTTATACACTTCGCCGAGTGAGGCTTCAATTTAATCTTTTAAAAACATCTCATGCATAAAATACACTTGTCTGCATTTTAAACAAAAATAGGATGATGTCTCATCACAGACAACCGAGAAATTGAGAGTTAATAATAGCTGCTCGCAAGGAAATTTACACAAACCCCATCTTGTCGAGTATCATTATCCGCAAATAATGGTTTTAAGAATTATAAACATTCACAAGATTAAAAGCAGGAATTAAAGCATGCAAAAAGACGCCGATGGAAACCTCACATTAACATCACCTCAAGCTTGGGAAAATTTTGGTCAATGGCTTATTTATGGAGTCGTCGCATTTTTAACCATCGCTGTACTTTATATAATGATAAAAATATTATTTCTGAGCAAGGATGAAGATGAAGATAAACCTTCTTAATAAATAACGAACTCACTTAGGATTAAAGCATGATTTCTCGCCCATATTCGGCGAGTTCATTTAATAGGGAAATATTGCATTCACTGGTTTTTTCATGTCTTAAGCGTTCAATTTCAGAAAAATAGTCCGCAATACTCAAAAGCTGCTGGGACTCCGGCTGAGATAATCGGGCCATTCGAAATTCCTGCCACATTTCCCGCTCTTCGTCGGTTAATGCTTCAGGCCAGTTACGCGCCTTATAACGAAACAACATTTCGGGCAAACGATCATCTTCAAATACATTTTGGTAACCCAATAGCTCATTGGGCGATAAGGTATGGACATAATCCATGCTCTCTCTATCGCTTGCACTGAAAAACGAGCCACCATAGAGCATAAAATCTGGATCAACACTCTGCTCAAATTTAGCCTCAGAAAAAACCTGTTGTAACTTTTTGGCAATCGTTGGCCGGCGGTTAATTATTTCCAAATGCTGTCTACCAACACGCAAATCTATACCATAACGTTGCGCAATTTCAGGCGACAACGTGTTAATCGGCGAAAGAATTGGACATTTGTTGGCATGCACCGTCTTTAATGGAATACGCATCACATCGACCGGAAGCTCCGCTTTCGGGGTAAATATGCGTTTACTTATTTCTTCGGCACTCAACGCATAAAGTGGTTCCGGGTTTTCGCTTAAATCAAAAACGATAACTCCGTTTTTATTCGTAGGATGCATTGCCAACGGTATTACCAGCGCCATATTTCCGCGTTCTGACGGATACATACCGGAAATATGTAATACCGGTTTTTTCGCATTAACATTCAACGCCGAAAAAACACTCTTTTTGCCTCTATGATTAAAAGCATAATCATAGAGTCGAGGCTGCTTTTTTTTGATCAGTTTAGCCAGTGCAATCGTTGCATAAACATCAGATAACGCATCATGTGCCGAGTCATGCGCAATGCCATTTGCACGGGTTAAGTCTTCTAAGCGAATACTTGGCGAGCCATCTTCATGCACAGGCCAAACCACGCCCTCGGGACGCAACGCACGCGTTAACCGCACCACATCGATTAAATCCCAGCGAGAACATCCGTTACGCCATTCACGAGCATAGGGATCATGGAGATTACGGTAAAGACTATAACGCGTAAATTCATCATCAAAACGCAGATTGTTATAACCTACAACACACGTATTCGGCGCCGCAAACTGCTGGTTAACCAGGTTAATAAATTCGGCTTCTGGCAAGCCCTCTTGTTTGGCTTGTTGCGGCGTAATACCGGTAATCAAACAAGCCTCGGGTTGCGGTAAAAAATCATCGGCGGGTTGACAATAAATCATCAGTGGCTCACCAATGACATTCAAATCCATATCGGTACGAATACCTGCAAATTGGGCGAGCCGATCT
Organism: uncultured Ectothiorhodospiraceae bacterium; assembly: GCA_964636675.1. GTDB lineage: Bacteria > Pseudomonadota > Gammaproteobacteria > S012-40 > S012-40 > JALUUH01. The sequence continues at coordinate 10,234 of CAZWUO010000046.1, read as the reverse complement.
ACCTTTGGATTCGCGCCAAACGTCTCGTAGTCATACCAATAAAATGTATTTTTTTGCGCCATCACTCGCGTTAACCGGTGGTCTCTTTATGCGGTAAATGAACGTCTTCCACGCGACCCGCATTTGGATCGTTAAATACATCCATAGAAATACTATCTTCTGAGCGCGCGACAATCGTCGTAATCGCCGCATCCCCCGTCACATTAACTGCAGTACGCATCATATCCAGTAATCGGTCAACCCCCATAATCAAGGCGATACCTTCAATCGGTAAACCAACTTGATTAAATACCATCGCGAGCATTATCAAGCCCACGCCGGGAACACCCGCCGTACCGATAGAAGCCAAAACTGCCATCCCTATTACCGTCAAATATCCCGCTAGACCCAGCTCAATACCATAGACATTGGCGATAAACACGGTTGCCACACCCTGCATAATCGCCGTGCCGTCCATATTAATCGTCGCCCCAAATGGCACAATGAAAGAAGCCGTTGAATTATCTACGCCTAAGCGTTTTTCGGTTGCCCTTAAAGTAACGGGAATGGTTGCATTAGAGCTAGAAGTACTGAAGGCAAAAATTTGCACGGTTCTAAGCTTGCGTAGAAACTGCATAGGACTCACCCGCCCTAGCAGTTTTAATAAGATCATTAAGGTACCAGTAGCATGCAATATCAACACAGCTGCGACTACACCGAAATAACTAATCATTGGCAATATTAATCCGAGGCCTTGCACGGAAAACGTTTTTGCCATCAATGCAAATACTCCGTAAGGTGCAATATGCATTACCACATTAACCACTTGCATCATGACATCATTCAATCTTTCAGCACCATCCGCAATCGGCTTGCCCTTTGGCCCCAGCATTAAAATACAAACTGCAAATAAAATAGTAAAAAAGATAATCTGCAACATATTGCCATTGGCATACGCTGCGATGGGATTACTCGGCACCAAATCTATAATAACCTGAGTTAACGGCGGCGCAGCTGGAGCAACAAATTCGCTTTTAGAGGCTTCCGCAAGCTCAAAACCTTGCCCAGGCCCCACCAGAGTAGCAACCGAAATTGCCAGGGTAATCGCTAAGGCTGTCGTTAACATGAAAAGTAAAAATGCTTTAAAGCCCACTCTACCGAGTTTGTTGATATCTCCAATACCAACAACACCACAAATCAATGAAAACGTGACCAATGGAACAACCAGCATTTTTAACAGACTGATGAATAACGAACCAACAACATGGAATAAGCCGTTTACAAAATAGTCATTGATAAACGCAACATCCCTCGCAAATGCGTTGATCAAACTGCCAAGCACTAATCCTGCACCCATCCAAATCAAAATTTTGCTTGTCATTGTCATTTTGTCACGCATTAAATACTCCTATATTTGATTTTTTTGGCATATTATTATTCTGCAATACAATGTAACAACGCCCGCGATATCAGGATAAATTATATTAAAAATATGGACAACTTCGTGTTGGTGAATTCGAAAAAAATGGAATGAATTAAATATCTAAAAGATGACCGTGATTTATCATACTGGCAAGCAGAAACTTCATCACTCAACGAGTTAACGCTCAGCTCGTTCACCCGGCGTTTGTACTAACTCATGCTCAGGCGCAGTAGGCCAAGCATTCAGCACCGCTTTAACCAGAGTGGCAAGAGGAATCGCAAAAAACACCCCCCAGAACCCCCAAAAACCTCCGAATACAATAATCGCGATAATAATCGCGACGGGATGAAGATTCACCGCTTCTGAAAAAAGCAGCGGAACTAACACATTGCCATCCAAGGCTTGCACAATGCCATACGCCAACATGAGATACGCAAACTCAGACCCCCAACCCCATTGGAAAAAGGCAACTATCGCGACAGGCACAGTAACAACAGTAGCCCCTACATACGGCACTAATACGGATAAACCAACCAACAAACCCAGTAATGCGGCGTAATTTAAGCCCATTACCGCGAACACAACCCATGAAACAACACCAATAATAATAATTTCAAGTATTTTTCCGCGTACATAGTTTCCAATCTGATCATCCATTTCAGCCCACACTTGAGTAACTAAAACTCGCTCATCAGGTAAAAACATCGTCAACCACGAAACAATGACCGGCTTGTCTTTTAGAAAGAAAAAAACCAGGATAAGGATAAGAATTAAATAAACGGCCCAGGTCAAAAGCCCTTTTAGCGAAGACAAGGAAAACTGTAATACATGCTGTCCATACCCGCCCAACTCAGTACCCACTTTAACCATTAAATCTCGGATTTGGGCTTCATCGACATAACCGGGATATACCTGTGGAAGCGCCAATAATGCTTTCTGAACACGTAACAACATTTTGGGTAACTCGCCAACAAATTGTGTGATTTGCTCAGACAATAATGGCAGCATGCCAACAGTCGCTACGACCATCACCAATACAAAGCATAAAAACACCAAGATCGCAGCAATCGTGCGCGACAAGCCTTTGCGCTCCAGCCTTAACACGCCCTCTTCGAGTAAATACGCAATAACGATACTTGCCAACAGCGGCAACAGCATATTGCCTAAAAAAATAACCACACTGAACACCGCTAATAGCAGTACGGCTAAGATCAATACCTGAGGGTTTGAGAAATGCCTCTCATACCAAATTTTAAGCATTTCAATCATTAGGGATGTTCTTCACAATACTGACGCGCAAAATCCAATAACTCTTCCATCGCCAATTGACGAAATTTTTGCTTTTGGTGTACAAACGAAAAAGGTCTGGTCAACGGTGGGTCTAGCGGAATAGCCTTAAGTGTGTTCAACTTGATTTCTTTAACCAGGGTAGCGTGGGAAAGCACGGTTATCCCGATACCCGCCTCGACCGCTCCCTTAATAGCCTCCGGACTACCAAGCTCCATAATCACATTCAACTCATTCGCGTTCAGGCCTATTTGATTCAAGTACTCAACAATGACTTCTCGGGTACCCGAACCCTCTTCACGACAAATATAGGGAAAATCAAGTAAACGTTGTGCAGGTAATACATCAAATTCAGCCAGTGCATGTGTTGGCGGTACAATAGCGACCAATTGATCTGTTTTGCAATGCTCGACAGAGAGATTCTTGTTGCCTACTGGCGCTTCTACGACACCAAGGTCAATGATGTTATTCTCCACCATGGACACTATCCCTTCGGTATTCGAAACCTTTAAGCGTACGCTTACATCGGGATACTTGGCTTTAAAATCCCCGAGTAACGAGGGCAACATATACTCAGCAATGGTAGTGCTCGCCCCCAAAATAAGAATACCACTCACTTCCCCGGTCAGTTCGCGTACTGAGTTTTCCATTTCTGCATACAGTTCAAATATTCGATCCGCGTGTTCATGCACTTTTTTCCCCGCATCAGTCAAACTAATCCGGTTGTGTGTGCGGTCAAATAAACGCGTATTGAAATACTCTTCGAGTTGCCGCACCTGAAATGTTACCGCTGGCTGAGTCATATGCAGCGATTCAGCCGCTTTCGTAAAGCTTAGCAAACGCGCAACGGCATGAAAAACTTGAAGCCTTCGGTCTGACATAAAAGTCCTTTAGAAACAGCTAAAGTGAATCCCAAGCGCCGTTAACCAGCAATCAGATAAAGCACACCGAGACTCGGTTAGACCCTGAAAGTAATTGCTTTTAAAAGGTTTTGGCAATAAGTTAAATTTTGGAACTTGATAATATCAGCTAATTTGCAGAATGAATACCCCGGAGCACATCTATGAAACTCCCCCCAAGGCAATATTTACGATACCTAAAATCAAGCCATTAAAAAGATCAAATACCCATCAACAACAAGCGGGTTAATTCCCTGATAAGACATTGTTGTGTAAGATACCTATCTGCTTTCCTTAACTTTAATGCCGTACACCACTTGGATAATTGTGAACTATCCGAGGCAACGCTGAATCTTAAAGACATTAAGCCCGAGATAATCACCCATGAAGAAAAACCAAGCAATACTTATCTTACTGTTTTTATTATCATTTACTGTTTTTTCATGCGGCTCAGGCGACAATACTGTCGTTATACCTAGCCTCATAGTGGCATTAAATACCGGCGATAGCATCAGCTCGATTGAAGTCGATCAATCAATTCCACTAAACGCCACAGCGGTCTATAGTGATGCGAAACAAGTGAACGTCTCACAAACAGCGCAATGGTCATCCTCGAATACGACGTTTGCGACCATCGACAAAGACGGTACTCTTTACGCTCACCAGCCCGGTGTCGTCATTATCACGGTTAATTTTGCCAAATTTACACGGCAAATAACGATTAATGTATTGCCTAAATTAATTAACTTAGAAATCATCTATGACGGTAAGCGATTTGAAACCGACGACCTGCTTAACCTAGGGTTAACTGCGACTTACAGCGACGACTCCACACTCGATGTCATTCACAAAGCAACCTGGCTTAGTCTAGATCCAAGCATAGCAACAATTGAATCCTCCGGCAGAATCAAAGGAAAATCGATAGGCGAAGTCGAGATCAAAACAAGCTTTCGACACCTCTCGGCCAGTCGAAATTTTTCGGTACACGGCCCTATCAAAGCCACTATTAGTGGGTTAAGCAGCGCATTAGAACTAGAACAATCTATTCTACTTGAAGTCTCTTTGGAATTTTCTGACGGTATCGACAAAGATATTACCGATAATTTACTCTGGGACTACGACAAATTTTTTGTCAATATTGACAACAACAACTTACTCACCACACTAAACCCCGGCACCACGAACATCACCTTTATTTATAAAAACACCCGATTCGAAAATACGGTCACTATTAATCCGCATCTAACGCTTTTTTTACAGTCAGATTTAGCTGACAAGCTGGAATTAACCTGGCAAAAAAGAGCATCCAATAGTTTTGTGCTGTATCGCAAACCCGATGAAAGCATAAATGTTAATGCCAAAGGTGAAGTCGAACCTGAAACCACAAACCAAGGTTTGGAAATCATTAACCTCCCTGAGTCCGCTAATATTTACGATAAAGATTTAGACAAAAACCGTTACATCTTCGAAAACCTAGACCGTAACACCGACTATTATTTCAGAATTTCTGCATTAAAAAACAACCGCCTAACATTGAGCGACAACGAACTAAAAGTACGACCCAGAGTGAGAGCATGGTTTTCTAATTCACTCATACTCGATCAATCCGAGCAACAAGCCAACATCAAGTTTGGCGATACACTTTATACGTTTGGCGGGCAAACCACCTCCGGTGAGAGCACTACTTTTAGCCAAAATTTAAGCGCCTATAACTTATTAACTCAGGAACGCTTGCTCGTCTCAATACTCAAATACGCCACCAGCAATATGGCGGTATGTGCAGATAACAGCTACATTTACATGCTTGGAGGCCTGATTTTAGATGATACAGACACCATTAATACTTCATCGCAAAACGCCCGGTACCACCCTGCAACGAACTCGTGGAAAACTGATTTAGCGATATTACCTGAACCACTGGAAGGCCATCAATGTACCATTGTTAATGAAAAAATTTATGTCTTTGGCGGAAATAATGAAAGCACAGTGTCTGACTCAGTTCATATCTATGACATAACAGAAAATTTATGGACTACTGACGCTGTTATTATGAACCCAGCGCGCACTGAATTCAGTCTAGCAAAAAACAACGATATTATTTATTTGTCTGGGGGCATAGATGCAGCGGGTAGTTTTAGTGACACTTTTCAATCCTATGCCCCAGAGTCTAATCAGTGGACAGCATTACCCGATTTAGAAGATGTGCTCGCCTATCACAGCAGTGTTTTCTACAAAGACAAACTCTACATCGCTGGAGGCGAAACTAAAATAAACGAAGCAAACACTGCAACTTCAAAAGTCTTAATTTATGATAACACGCTAGCCACACCAGTATGGTCTGAGATCACTACTCGCTTAGCGACGGAGCGATCCCGGCATAGCGCTTTTGTGCATGCATCAACGCTCCATGTGAGTACAGGAATTAATCCGAATAAACCATCACCTTCTTACCTGAGTACCGTCGAAAACTTTGATCTGGACAAATTTTCTTGGCTATTTTCTGAACAGCCAACTACAGAAATCGTAACGCTCGGACCAGTGGTAACTAGCGCTAGCATAGGAAATGACATCTATTTCATCAACGCCAGAACGAATGAACCCAATGCATACAAGGTCACTAAACTCAATATTGCTTCCAACACCTTGGATACTCCAGGCGCAGGTGCAGGTCTCGGCCTAGTCAATAAAAAGTACCCTAAGGCGATCAACGTAAACAATGTTATCTATGTTTTTTCGGTAGACAATATTGATACCAACGTTCACATATTTGATCCTGCGCAAGAAGACAGTGGCTGGAGTATAGGAGAAACACTGGATGAAGATACAAGTTTCAGCAGTATCACGGCTGTGGCGGACAAGGTGTATTTCATCGGTGGCTTCCCTGATGGCAAGCAAGTTAATGTTTATGACACCACAAATAATAGCTGGTCGACGCTTCAGCTATCTATTCCTCGAGGAAATAACCCAACCACCGTTGCCTTTGAAGATGTCATCTATGTAATGGGTGGGCAAAGCGATAACCCATCCAAGGCCATAAACTCGGTTGAAAGACACGATGTAAAAACCAATAATGAATGGCAAATCCTAACACCGATGAATATAAGAAGAGCTTCTGCCACCAGTCAAGTAATCAATGGAAAAGTTTATATTTTTGGTGGCGAAAACACCAAAACCCTGTCTTCTGTAGAGGCGTTTGATCCGTTAAGCAATACATGGACGACCATGCCAAGTATGCCAACAAGCAGAGCAAACATGTCCAGTGAAATGATTAATGATATCATTTACCTTTTTGGTGGTTATGCTGACGTCAAAAACAAAACCCCCTTGTCAAGCATAGAAATTTTTCGCTAAGCAAGCCTGTTCAAATCGCAGCAGAAAGGAATACCATGAGTTACCTAAGGTGTCTCTAATAGCTAAGAGATATAACGCTTAACTTGCGCTCTAACCTCGTTCAGTCTTCTGATTCTAATCTCTTTTTTCTCATTTCTAAGAGATTCGACCACACACACCACAAAACACACACAAACAGCCGTTAATAAAAAAGTCATATTATCTAAAATAATTCCATTCGAGTATTAGGGTTTCCTAGCATTCAACCATGTGGATAAAATAATCGTTTTAATCAGCACCTTTGTCAAGCCTTATGTGTGACTTGGTAATCAACCTAAAGACGTGGCCAACCACGCCTTTGGCATTTTATCGTTATTATTACCCCTTCCTACTCACCCTCAGTCCATGTATTCACTGAGTGCAACTTACGCTAAATATATTAAACTAAACTTTATCCATACGGCTACGCACTGATAGGCCAAACATGACTCATTCAAATATCATTTTTTCAAAATTAAAATAATGCTCTGCGCTGCAGAGTCAACCGTTAACAAATAATCGACAGGCTGCTTAAATCGAATGGTGAGATAAGGGCCACCGATGACCCAGCCTTCATAGGCAATATCAGTGAGCAATTGAGACTGCAGGATATCTGACGAAATAGTTTCACTTCCCAAGTACTCATTGACGGTTGCCGCAAACAAGGATGTCGACCTAAGCGCTACTTGCACTATTTCTGTTTTCTGTTGCGGCAGATGATCCACAACCTCAAAAGCTTGTGACAGCTTTATCGTGTAAACAAAACCATCAGGCCTATCTGCAATAAAAACATCCTCTATCATCGCATCTGGCAGAGTAAATAATACAACAGTGGAACCTAACGCAAGTAGGCTAAAAAAAACCAGCAAAAAATTAATTCGTTTACCACGAGTCACTTTAGCTCCACTTCTTGTGCAATCAACTTTTTTTGTGCAATCAACCGTTGCACTTTTAACGCCATTAAGCGTTGCCATACGACTATTCTGCGCTCAGAGTCAGGATAAAGAACTAAATAACTCGCATACTCTTGAAGCGCGAGATCAATCTGCTCGTTTCTCTCACGCGCAAGCCCCAATAGCTCTTTGGCATTTCGTTTATAAGTTTTATTATTAAAGTTTAGAAATTGAGTAAAAATCAAAATAGCATCTGCATTTCTTCCGTCGATCAGTGCTACTCGCCCTTCCGCGAGTAAATTACGGGAGTTTTCTTCTGAAGTTAATATGCTTAATTCGTCGACGGCAGGCACATTCCTTTCATTCTCATCGAGGTATTCTATTTTGATATCAAAGATCAACCTATCTAAGCGTTCCGTGGTTATTAATTCAAACCGCATTATTGTATTAAATGCAATGATTAAAAATGGCCCTCCCGGTGTGTTGGCCTCATAGACCAACTTTTCTACCTCAGTATTTTCAGCGCCAGTCATCGCAAGTGTTTCTCTACCACGGGTAGAAGACTTAAAGCTGTGCGCAATTTTCAGCTTAACTTGTACATACTTCCCTTTTTTTGTTGGCCTATGATCCACATATTCTATTTCCTGATTAAAATATATGGTAAAACGCATAACATCTTTCTGTTGTTGAATCGTATAATTTTTTAACATGTTCTCCGCGTTTGCCGAACATATTCCAAAAATTAGAACACAAAAAAGCACACAATATTTAGAAAAAAAATAGTTCATTAACGATGCAATTCAAACTTTTTTTCACGATGACACTGTGCACACGCCACCGGGTTTTTAAATCGTTGTTGACTCGTTAATTGATGACAATCAATGCATTGTTGTGCGAAATGCTGCTCGTCGAATTTAGCAAACTCTGAAACACTGTGATTGAATAGTTGAATTTTCCAAGCAACTGGACTGTGGCAAGTTTCACAGGCTGTAGCCAAATGATCTGGATCTGCTGGCTTAACGGAAGCATGACACGCATGGCAACGCGAACTCGTATCTCTGAATTTGCGCGTGAGGTGACAAGCCTCGCAGGAGACAATATTATGCATTCCTAACAATGGAAACGCGGCAAGATCATGGTCAAAATGAATGTTCGATAACCAGGCATTTGCATTATGGCAGGCGTTACAACGATCGCCTAATTGAGAATCATGCACATCATCCGCAATGTGGCAAGCAACGCATTGCCTGTGCATATTACTTTGTGGATTTTCCGTATTCTGATGGCAGCTCACACACGCCACTTGTTTGTGCTTTCCACGTAATTCAAATTTGGAAACTGACTGGTGATTAAATTCATTTTTTTTCCACGACTTTGCCGTATGACAACTGCCACAGTCTTGCTTGAAAATAGACGGGTGTGCCGCTTCAGCTGCATGACAAATTTGGCAAGCTAATCCAGGTTTGTAAGTGCCAACCGAACTCACATCGACATGACAAAAACGACAAGTGACTGTTTGATGTCGCCCATTAAGCGGAAAATCGGTCTGCCTATTATGGTCAAAAAATTGATTTCTCCAAGCATTAGAATCGTGGCAATTACCACATTGTAAGCTGTTAAAACCTCGATGCAAGTTATCTAAACTATGACAACCAACACATGTCTTCGGCGTATTTTTATAGACGTTATTGACATGACACGATGTGCACACAACATGTTGATGTGCTCCCACAAGTTGATATCCTGTCGTCACATGCGCAAAGCTTGTTTGCGCCCAAATCGTTTCTATGTGACAGTTTCCACATTGTCTTCCGATTGATGGATGCATTGCTTGCTCAGTTGAATGACAATGCACACAGTCTCGTGCAACATCATTAATTGCTTCTGCGGAATTATGACAAGCAGAGCAAGCTTGTAAAACATGGCTACCTCGCAATACAAATGAGCTGAGATTATGGTCAAAAAAATCACGATCTATTAACGTTGAATCCAATCCAACGCGTTTACTCTGCGCCACCGCTGACAATTCGTTTATCGCGATATGATCGGCCAACGGCATTGCACTATCAGCAGCCAAAATATTGATTGGCATCAGCCAGCAAAGACTACTCGCCAATAAATAACCTAATACTCCTTTGAAAACCAGTCTAAGCAAAACAGCTCCGTTTGTAGACTCACCCTAATACCTTGATACCAGCAAAAGACAAGCCGAGGATAAGCGCGCTGCGACAACAGACATCAAAATAAGGTATTTTAGCCTTAAATAACAACACGTTATGGAAGCCACTACAAACATTTATTTTAGCGGTGAACATTCTTGTCAAAATTTCTATTATGATACGCACCGTTCCATCAACTATTAGCACTGATCGACGAGGACTAGA
>CAZWUO010000045.1:0-21458 GCA_964636675.1 uncultured Ectothiorhodospiraceae bacterium | reverse complement strand
CTGACAGGCACTCTAAAAAAACGGGTAACTGTCAGATCAAGTCTGAGCTACTACAACTAGACACCAGGTGCCAATTGTTTATACTCGCATATAAATTTTCTCCGCCAGCGGAAGTTGAAAATAAAAACGCGTATACTCTCCTGGTTCGGACTCAAATCCAATTTTTCCTTTATGTAAATCAATAATTTTTTTACAGATGTTTAAACCTAAACCGGTACCCGGTTGCTTTTGATTATTATTCGTTCCAAGCTGACGAAATTTATCAAATACATATTGCTGGTCTTCGATAGCGATTCCAGGGCCGTAGTTTATAATCGTTATTTTTGCATCATTGTCTACAATCGAAAGTGATACTTCAATCTCTTTTTCGTCATATGAAAACTTAATCGCGTTTGACAGCAGGTTATTAATCACTTGAGTAATACGCAGCCTGTCCCCTACTGAGATCACTGGTAAATCGAAAGTATTGCCTACAAAATTTATCGTACAACGATTGATATGAGAAGCATCTAGGTTTTGATTTATGCTCTCGTTAATCAACTGTATCAAATCAATATTTTCATTTTTTATATTTAATTTTCCTGAGCTTACCTGTGATGCATCTAATATATCATATACAATATTTTTTAATCGCTGTGAATTTCTATATGAAATATCTATGAGGGTTCCTGTTTGCTTATTTGTGCCCAGATCTTCTATATTCGACAACATACCTAATGACCCAATAATCGATGTCAAAGGAGTCCTTAATTCATGACTAATCATGGTAATAAATTCATCTTTGACATGATCCAGAGTTGTCAGCGATTTAATTTTTAGTTTTAATTCAAATTGCGATACGACTTGTCGAGCTAATGCAATGAGTGACTCTTTTTGCTCGTTACTTAGATTGTTAGGTTTATGGTCAAAAACACAAAGTGTTCCTAGTCGAACATTATTATCTATAATGAGTGGAGCACCTGCGTAGAAATGAATAAAGGGGGCACTAGTCACTAACGGGTTGTCACAAAAGCGCTCGTCTTGACTAGCATCTTCTACGATAAATAAATCGTCATCCAGAATGGCATGTGAACAAAAGGAAACATCTCTCGATATTTCTTCCACATCTTTTCCGTTATTGGATTTACACCAGTTTTTGTCTTCGTCTATTAGGCAAACTTGCGCAATAGGCGTATTGCAAATACCTGCTGCAAGCTTCGTAAGATCCTCATATATCCGCTCATTCAGCGTATCAAAGATACCTAGCTCGCGAAGCTTTCTAAGCCGATCTGGTTCATTAATAGGTATGCCTGGTTTTATCACAACAAACGATTCGCTTTATATTACTATTCGACTCAAGTATTATCGTCTGTAATAATAATTACTGCATAGTTAGTACTACGTATCAATTCTTAAAACCACGTAAAAATATCGTTAAGCTTTGTTAACCCAGGTAATGGAATTCGCATAATAGGTAAGAATCTGAATTGAATCGGGGTTTGCTCGAAACAATCCGTCTTTAGCATCCAACATTCCTCGCGCCAGTAACATCTTCATCGCGGATGACAACACACCTTCTCTCGCGCTTGCCGAAATATCAATCGGTGCTCCCTCCCTGTGTAAAGCATCAATCTTCTTCGACGCGAACATTTTCAATTGCAACTCGCTTTTCCATTCACCCTGATTATCCAAAACAATGCGACTCATCAGAGGCACTGGCAACACCGGAATAACCCGTTCAATTTTGCGCAACAAACGATGAGCAAGTTTTTGAATTTCTGCAAACCGATGCTCATGCTCAAGTCGATTAAACGCGATACCCGTTTCCGCGCAATAATCACGTACCGATAACGGCTCCCCGAAATTCACACTCGCATAACCAAAACGACGCCAACGATTTTTACGCGATAAGAGCAACTGTTTGTAAATAAAATGCAAGCTTGTTTTCACGACAAACCAAGCACTACGTTTGGTTACATTCTGATCCAGTTTTCGTTGCAAACTGCGGTCTTCTATTACCCGGTCATAATTAATTCCAATCGGGATAAAAACAATATCCCTATCATTTTCAAGTCCATGATCACGTAACATGTAATCCAGAAAACCCAGCCGGGGGGAACGCAGCGCACCATCTTTACTCAAACCGCCTTCGAGAAAAACAGCTTGGCAAACGCCAGCCTGGGTAGCCATATGCACATAACGCTCTAATACCCGGCGATAGAGAGGATTACCGGAATTGCGCCTTACAAAAAAAGCCCCCATCGCACGAATCAAAGTCTGTAATGGCCAAATTTTTGCCCACTCACCAACGGCATACGAAAGCGCGGTTCTTTCAGCAGCCAGAAAAGATACTAAAATGTAGTCCATATTACTGCGATGATTCATCACAAAAACAACCGTCGCATCGGGGCTGATTCCCCCCAGACTATTGTGGTCAAAAAAGCCAACACGAACTCGATAAATCAGCCGGGCAACACGTTTCGCGACCCAGTAACCGATACGAAAATAGATATAAGCATTGAACGAAGGGACGATCTCTTGCGCGTATTTACGCGCATAAGCTTGCGCCACTTCTCGCGGCATCCCTTTTTCTTGCGCAAAAGCCACTACGGCATCATTGACCTTCTCATCAAACGTCAGCTGATCGATCAACACTTGCCTTCGGGTAAGTTGAAATGGACGAACCTCGATGTCCAGCCGAGTATTAACTTCGTTAATAACCCGATTGACCCGCCGGCGTAGATACCAACGAACACTCGGTATCAGAATACGATCAAGAACCAAGACCAACGAAAACACGGCCAACAAAATGACAAACCAGAAAGGAAGAATAATATCGCTATTCATAAGTAAGGTGAAGAATAAGTAATTCAGCACTGTTTTACTAGGGGGGTTCTCAATTAATACTGTCTTACTGCCTGCGGAATACGCAGCTCGCTATAATATACCCTCTCCAATCCAATACATCATCACAAGATGAAGCAATCTAAGACCTCACATTAATTGCTTCTTCAAAATAGTCTATACTTTCCACGCCACAAAAAAGCACCGCTCGAAGGTCTTAAAATGCATATGCATGGGTATATTTGGCGCATTGATTGCTCAGTTTAGATGGAGAAGCTTAGAATATACCTTAAGAATATAGCTACCCTAGCGGTGAATTTATAAGAAAGTCATACTCTAATTAGCGACCGACCATTATCCACGCTTAGAATAACTCTAAAAGTAAATACAAATATGAAACCGAAATCCCTAAAGCTCTCTACCGATGAAACGATACGCAACGATCAAATCGAGATCGTTTTTACCCAAACCACGTCAACAATCTCCTATAGTTTGGCAGCCGCCATTGTATTAATTATTGCATTATGGAATGTTGTAGATACTCAAATATTGCTCAATTGGGGCGCTATACTTTTGCTCTTTTCTACCGCCCGAGTCATTCTTGCTAAGTCCTACCGTCGCTCAAACCCAACAACTCGAAACATGATTTTATGGGAACGTCTGGTGGTAAGTTCTCTCATTGGTATTAGCCTTATCTGGGGAATAGGATGTTGGGCTTTTCTCCCTGCTGACTCTTTCGAACATCAGATGTTCATTTTTATCTTTATCATGGGATTAACCGGTGCTTCCGCAGCCGCATATTCTTCCCACGCTTTTTGCGTTAAGACAATGATATTATGTTTTATGACCCCTGTATCGATTACATTTGCGATTAGCGAAAACTCACTGCTGCAAGCTGTTTCTCTCGCTGCTACTATTTACATCGCAGTTACATTCCGCGCGACAACACTGCTTAATCATTTTTTACGAAAATCTTATCAGCTATCATTTGATCTAAATATTGCGAAAGAACACGCGGAAAAAATGGCATTAACCGATGTCCTTACGGGCATTAATAATCGACGTGCTTTTTATAAATTAGGCAATAAAGTCATCCAAAATTCACAACGCTACCAACATGCTATGTCAATCGTGATGTTGGATATCGATAAATTTAAAGAAATAAATGATAAATGGGGACACGCTGCTGGTGACAACGCAATTATCACCTTAGCTAAAACGATTAAAGCTGCCGCGCGCGAAGCTGACATTTGTGGTCGCCTCGGTGGCGACGAATTCTCTATTATCCTGCCAGAAACAGACACTGAACAAGCACAAAATTTTGCAGAAAGACTTTGCATCAAAATATCAAATATCGTGGTAGCCACCCAGACATCTAATATTGCGTTCACTTCAAGTATTGGCGTTGCAACACGTTATGCCGAATGTAGCAAGCTCGAACAACTCATCGCGTGTGCAGATGCTGCGCTTTACGAAGCAAAAAACAAGGGACGCAATCAGGTAGTCGTATTTGATAATACTTCAGATATCAATAAAGTTCTTGAACAAGCGATTAAGCAAAATAATATTTCGGCAGACCATTCGACCGATGGCAATAAAGAGAAAACTGAAACGTCAACAGACCCTAAAGTTATTACATAAAAATAACGGCTAAACCATTATCATTGTAAAATTTCGTTCCATGATCTTTAGATATTTCCTGTAAATGTTGGACGACCTGGTCAGCCCGTTCACCATCAAGAATTTTAGACTGGAATAAAACCTCGGTATTGCGCACAAAGATAGGCCAAAAATGCATCTTTACGAGTTTATTATTTTTAAAGTAAGCTTGTGCAACAACACTTGAATCGACTTTTTGACTGTATGAACCAAATGCAAAATTTCCAAGACTATACAGAATAATTCCGTCATTATACTGCTCAATCGCTTGTAACACATGCGGGTGATGCCCAATCACTATCGATGCCCCTGCATCAATAGCTGCGCGACCGATAGACACCTGGTAGTCGCGTAATTGGGTTGTCGACTCCCTACCCCAATGCATGGAAACCAATACCAAATCAGATATTTTTTTTGCAGCCTTTACATCAGCAACAACATGTTTATGGTGCCCGAAAGCAACCCCTGGATGTACATCTGTGACCCAAAACTCAGCGGGATAAGTCAAAGAATATGCGAGAAAAGCAACTTTATGCCCATCCACTTCGATGATGCGCGGCGTCCTTGCCTCTTTTACCGTCGTCCCTCCTCCAACATGCTCAATATTTTCTGCTTCCAAGGCCTGCATGGTTTGATACATACCGGTTACCCCATAGTCTAATATATGATTATTCGCGATAGAAAAAATATCAAAGCCCGCATACTTTAACGCCGCAGCAGACTTCTTCGGGGGTGTGATAAAATTATAAGTCTTATTCGGATCGCTAATTCCCCAGGTCGCTAATACGCCCTCCAAATTTCCAAACGCAATCGACGAATCGAGCAACAGATGGCGCGTTTCCTCAAACGCATAATTATAGCCATGCTTGATAAATATTTCTTCCGCGGTACCCCCCAGCATAATATCTCCAACCATGCTGATTTTGACATCTGCATCCAATATCAGGTCTTTCGCTGCTTGGGTACTGAGACGATCTTGTATTTTGTCAGAGAGTTGCTGCGTAGGAACATGCACACAAGAAGGCAATGCCATTAATGAAGCCACTAATGCATACGCTGAAAAATAGAACAAAAAACGAAGTATTTCCATTACCCAATAAACATTCAGTCCAGGTGTTTATCTACAAAATGTAACGACCAAACGACGCCAGAATTTGAGTTTAAATACTATTCTAGAATAGTGCGCGGATAAACGGGGAATTTTTCATGGGAAAGGCCGCAGATAATATTATTCAAAAAAAACAGGGGCTGTTTACGTTATTTTGACAGAGAGCATATTAGGGGACGAGGCGCCCCCTAGCAACATACATTAAATGACAGGTTGTGAATCGGCACCTTCTTTCTCGGGTGGCATAAGGTCTTGCTTGGTGACTCCCAATATAAGCACTGACGCTGACGCGATATAGATCGAAGAATAAGTACCTATGACAACACCCACAATGAGGGCCGTTGCAAAACCATGGATTAATTCGCCACCAAACACAAACAGTGCAACCAATACAATTAATGTGGTTATCGATGTCATTAAGGTTCGTGCCAATGTTTGATTGACCGATCTATTCACCACATCTGCGGGTGTGCCCTTGCGCATTTTTCGAAAATTTTCCCTGACCCGGTCAAATACCACGATGGTATCATTAAGCGAGTACCCAATGACCGCGAGTATCGCTGCAAGCACAGTAAGGTCGAATTCAAGCCGGAAAATAGAAAATATCCCAATGGTAAAAATGACATCGTGAATCAAAGCAGCAATGGCACCCACCGCAAAACGTTTCTCAAAGCGGATCCAGACATAGATCAAAATACCACCTAAAGCGATCAACATTGCCATACCGCCTTTTTCAACCAGCTCGTCACCGATTTGTGGCCCGACAAATTCAACCCGCCTGAGATCGACATGATCGCTCGACGTTGTTTGCAAAACCTCTAACAGCTGAGTACTCAACTGGGCGTTACTAACGCCTTCTGCCTGCGGGGGTAAACGAACCAAAATGTCTTTGGAGGTTCCGAAGTGTTGCACTACTGCATCGTCATAACCCGCTTGGTTGAGCACATTGCGTATTTCTTCGGGATCAGCACTTTGCTGAAATCCAACCTCGACTAAAGTACCGCCGGTAAAGTCTATCCCTAAATTTAATCCGCGCACGCCAATCGAAACCAGACAAACAAGCAATAAAAAAGCTGAAACGCCTATTGCGATTTTTTTCATTCGCATGAATTCTATTTTTGGTACATTTTTCAATAGTTGCATGATTAAATTCCGTTAGCAGAGAAGACTTTTATTGATAGAGCAAAGTTTTTATCGCACCGCATTTTATAGCGCAAAGTATTATAGCGAAAGCTTCTTAATTTTCTTGCCACCATACATTAAATTAACAACCGCTCGGGTCGCAAATATAGCCGTAAACATAGACGTCAAGATGCCAATAGACAAGGTAATCGCAAAGCCCTTGATTGGCCCAGTACCGATTGCAAATAATACCACCGCTGCAATTAATGTCGTTATATTGGCATCTGCGATGGTCGAAAATGCTTTGCTATAACCGGCATCAATCGCACCTTGCGGGCTAACCCCGGCACGCAGCTCTTCGCGTATACGTTCAAAGATAAGCACATTAGCATCCACCGCCATACCAACGGTTAATACAATACCCGCAATACCCGGTAAGGTCAGCGTTGCTTGTAACATCGAAAGAACAGCCACAATAATAATCAGATTAAGCGTCAAGGCTAGATTTGCGACCATGCCAAATCCGAGATAAAACATGACCATAAACACCAGCACAAAAACAAAGCCAATAATAACCGACATGAATCCTTGATCGATATTGTCTTGGCCTAAACTCGGCCCTACCGTACGCTCTTCAACGATATCAATCGGCGCGGCTAGCGCACCTGCACGCAGTAATAAGGCCAAATCACGGGCTTCTCCGGTACTATCCAAACCGGTAATTTGAAATCGACTGCCTAGGCGCTCGCGAATTCGCGCAACGTTAATCACTTCTTCGACTTTGCGTTTGGTTTTAGTCACTTTGCCATTAATCGTGCGTCTATCCGTTTTGGTTTCAATAAAAACCACGGCCATTAATTTACCCACGTTGTCTTTGGTCGCGTTCGTAAAGAGTCGACCACCTTTACTATCGAGGGAAATATCAACCTTCGGCCCACCCGACTGCGAATCGATGCCCGACGATGCATCAACTATATAATCACCGGTCAACATGACTTCATTTTTCAACAAGATGGGGTCACCGTTGCGCTCACGATACAGGCGGGTACCCGGTGGAACGCGTCCTTTGACCGCCGTCGCAACACTGTGCTCTTCTTCCACCATTCTAAATTCTAGCGTAGCCGTCGCACCGAGAATCTCTTTAGCCCGTGCCGTATCCTGCACCCCCGGCAATTGCACGACGATGCGATCTAAACCTTGTTGTTGGATAACCGGTTCCGCCACACCGAGCTCGTTAACCCGATTGCGTAGCGTGGTTACGTTTTGCTGCACCGCGAGCTTTTGCGTTTCCAATATTTCTCTTTGCGCCATTGATACGAAAAGATAAGTATATTTTTCATCTTCTTCAGTCCGCAACTCCAATAACTGAAATTCTTTTTTGATTAAACGGCGCGCATCTGTACGCACTTGCTCGTTACGAAACTTTAGACGGATAACACCACTACCATCAAGCGCATTTCCTTCCCGCGTAATCGCCAAATAGCGAATTTTTTCTTCGCGTAACAGCGTCCGAAAATCACCTCTATATCTTTCCAGCGCTTGGGTAACCGCCGCGTCCATGTCCACTTGCATCAAAAAGTGAACGCCACCGCGCAAATCCAAACCGAGATACATTGGCTTGGCCTGAATATCTCGCATCCATTGCGGTGTCGATGGTGCGAGATTAAGTGCAACGATATAATCATTATTTAAAGCATCCCGCAGAACATCTTGCCCTTTTAGCTGCTCTTCGGTATCACCAAAACGAATCAGTATTTGCTCTGTATCAAGCACAATACTCTTCACCGATATATTTGCTTGACCCAATTTATCCTTGACTGAGTCTACCGTGCTTGCATCAAGTACCGCACCGCGAGTCGCAGAAATTTGGATGGCGGGGTCTTCACCATAGAGGTTCGGCAACGCGTAAAGAGCGCCAACTATTATTACAACAATAAGTAACAGGTATTTCCAAAAAGGGTATTGATTAATCATTGATCTCGCCAAATTCTAGTGGATGGCAGTAGCTAACTAGCTCATGTTAAGTACCGCTTTAAATAGTACCTTTGGGTAACAAAGTAGCAATCGCTTGGCGTTGAACTTTAACCCGAACATTGTCTGCGACTTCCATTGTTACAAAATTCTCATTCACATCAACAACTTTGCCCAACATGCCACCGCTGGTGCTTACTTCATCACCCTTATTAACCGATTCGGTTAATTTTTTATGCTCTTTGGCGCGTTTTATTTGCGGACGCATTAAGAGGAAATAGAAAATAATAAAAACCACGACCAACGGGATTAAACCCATAAAGCTTTCAGCAGATCCTGCTCCTGCCGCCGCTTCGCCTTCCGCCATTGCATCTGAAATGAAAAAACTCATGTAATTTCCTCTCTAATAAATTGTTTTACCTAGGAGATATGGGACGATCATCTCTATAAATCACCCTCAACGCTCCGCTTGTTATAATTCAGGGGGCCGTATTATGCCATATCAGGCACCCCTTGCGAGCGCATAGAATAAAATTCTTGGACAAATGCCTGGAATTCCCCGTCATCCAAAGCCGAACGTATATTACGCATTAAATCTTGGTAATAATAGAGATTGTGGATACTGTTTAATCGAGCGCCCAGTAATTCTTTATTTTTGTCCAAAAAACGCAGATACGAACGCGAATAGTTTCGACAGGTATAACACCCACATCGTTCATCCAAGGGCTGGGTATCTTTTGCATATTGACTATTTCTTATTCGCACAACGCCCTTAGTGGTGAATAGATGACCGTTGCGTGCGTTTCGTGTCGGCATGACACAATCAAACATATCAATGCCACGCCGCACAGACTCGACAATATCTTCGGGTTTACCCACCCCCATTAAATACCTCGGTTTATCTATCGGCATAGCCGGGGTAATATGATCTAACACCCTGATCATTTCATCCTTGGGCTCTCCCACTGAAAGCCCGCCTAAGGCATATCCATCAAAACCGATTTCGCGCAAACCTTGCAACGACTGATCGCGCAAATTCAGATACATGCCGCCCTGCACAATACCAAAAAGTGCATTTGCATTGCCTTCATGGGCGTATTTGCTACGTTTTGCCCAGCGCAATGATAACTCCATGGACTCCCGTGCTGCATCTTCCGTCGCAGGATACGGCGTACACTCATCAAAGATCATCACGATATCCGCGCCTAAATCCCGTTGCACAGCCATCGATTCCTCTGGCCCAATAAACACTTTATCGCCATTTATCGGCGACTTAAAATGCACGCCTTGCTCGGTGATTTTACGCAATTCACCCAGGCTAAATACTTGAAACCCACCGGAATCCGTCAATATAGGTTTATCCCAATGCATGAAATCATGCAGGCTACCGTGTGCCTTAATAACGTCGGTACCGGGGCGTAACATTAAATGGAAGGTATTTCCGAGGATAATCTCTGCGCCTAAATCCACCAATTCTTCGGGGGTCATTGACTTTACGGTGGCATAAGTACCCACCGGCATAAATGCGGGCGTTTCTACAATGCCACGATTAAATATCATCCGCCCACGGCGGGATTTATCTTCGGTCGTTAAAAGCTCAAATTTCAAAGTTATTTGCTACCGTTATTTGCGCCGCTGAAAATAGGCGCATACAAAGGACGCAAAGACTACTTCGTTTCCGGGGGGAATACAATCGGACTGAGAACAGAGTGATGACTCAAAAGAGGTACTCTAACTTTATGGCGTCGGACAAAGATAACAGACAGGCTAAAGCCTCAACCTCCAACGGAAAGTATTTGGAGGTTGAGGCTTTAGCCGGTTTGTATCCATTAATTAATATGGATGGTGTACTAACACATCATCCAGGTTATATTGGCGCGATGTACTAGGGAACAGCTATTGAATCATCTAAAATAGATAATTAACACCTAAGCTAAAATGCGCAATGGCAGAACCATTAGCAAGCCAATTTGCGGTTATATCTGCTTTATTATTGACGCCATAAAGCAATGAAACGCCGTAACTCATGCCAACCTCATCAAACTCATCTTCAGCCAAACCATTACAAAATGCAGCATTTATCACACATACTCCTCCATATGGCTCAAAATACCAAAGCGCATAATATGCCCCGAGCTTCGCTTTAACCGCGAATGCATCGCTCAAATTATATTTATAGCTCGCGAGAACATTAGCGATGGTAAGTACAACATCCGTGGAGAAAAAGGCAGCATCTGGGCCCTCCGCAACCAGTGGATCAAGCGTCCGAAAAAGCTCACCTTCAATGGCCAAATTATGGTGAATAATGGGTAACGAAGTGCCCGCTTTAATCGCCAAAGCCAAGCCATTACCATAGCTTGCGTAACTTGAACCATTATCTGGATTTTTAGGTTCAAATTGCTCTAGAGCGACGTCCATTCCAATAAAGCTTTCGCCGTCAGCATAAGTTTGTCCTGAAAACATAAAAATCACAACAAATACAAAACAGGTATAACGAGGCATGATTACTTTTTCCCAATTAACCGAGCTAGAAGCATCGTAATTACAATTTTCTATAGGGGTACAAAAAATATACCAGAACTTTTGAAATATCTAAAACTTTTACGGGGTACATACATTCCACGTTACTATCCCGGAGTCCGCGCCATTAGCAGCATCAAGCACGGTGTCTAAAGTCGTTAAATCGGCACAAAGTATATCGGGGTTTGAATCCAAGCGGATCAAACTTGCATTGATCAACGAAACCAAGTCAGCCACACCGGTCGAAATAAAGTTATTGTCTAGCTGCAACTGTTCTAGATTCACCAAATTAGCCAACGCAGTCACATCTGCGATTGCGTTATTCAGCATGAACAACACTTGCAAATTAACCAAGCCGGTGAGCGCAGCGATATCGTCGATATTATTGTTCTGCACGTTAAGCTCGGTCAACGCCTCGAGGCTGGCCAGCCCTTGGATTTCACTGATACTGTTATTCTGTAAATGCAGCGTTTCCAAAGCCGTGAGCGTAAACAGACTGCCAACATCACTAATATTATTATCGTGCAAATAAAGCTTAGTCAGTGTGGTAAGACTTGCGAGAGCACTGATATCGCTTAACAAAGCGTTATTGATCAGCCACAGCGTTCGCAGCGACGACAACGCAGCAAGCCCACTCACATCAACGATATTATTGCTGTCTAAATCAAGAAACCTCAGCACCGTTAAATCGGCAAGCGGACTGATATCACTGATAGTGTTATTCCATAAGGTAAGTTCTTCGAGCTTAATGAGGCCTGCCAACGCAGCAAGCTCACTGATCGTATTATTGTACAAATCAAGATCCGTCAACGCAGTGAGTGCTTCGATCCCTGTAATATCATTTATATTTTTGGAGAGACAGGTCAAACTATTTAATTCATTCACATAAGTCACTGCTTGCTCAGCGACACAAGCTGCCAAATTAGCATCTGCAAAAACTAAACTCTCCAACGCAATGGGCATCGGCGTCGCGGAAACCTCCGCAGAAATAGGACTTTCCCCCGCAGTACTTAACGTGGCAACCGTATAATAATAGCTTATGCCATTATTCACTCCATCGTGATAAAAAACCGTGCCTTCGCTAACCACCGCCGTGCCGCCAGCACCTACTCCGGAGGTCGTTGACCAGTAGACGATAGCGTTAAGCGTGCCCGGAGGCGCATCCCAGCTTAACGTAACCCGCTGATCCCCAGCAATCGCTGCAACATTGCTCGGAGGGTTTTCGTTCCGATCAAAGACGCTGACGGTTATCAGCTGTTGTACCGCATTAAGGCCATCACTCGCTTCAATCTCGACTATATAGAGATTATTGTTTCCACTATCTAAGGGTGTTTCATAGTCTGGTGCATTCAGAAAATACAATTCACCCGTATTGTCATCAAGCGCAAAAAAAGCCAGGTCATCCCCACCGCTAATGCGGTAACTCAGCGAACTGCCCACATCTGCATCCGTTGCCGTAACAAGGGTAACGGCGGTATTGTTTTCAGCGACTAGAAAGCTATCGTTACTCGTGAAAACCGGCGCATTATCATTATCATTGGTAACGCTAACATTGATTATTTGCGTAGGTGAATAACGACCATCGCTCACCGCTACCTCTACTGCATAGAGATTATCATTGCCGCTATCCAACGGGGTTTCATAATCCGGCGCATTGATAAAGCGCAACACACCACTGCTGCTATTAATACTAAAGAAGTTTTGATCATCACCCCCGGTAATACTGAAGTTCAACTGGCTTCCCGCATCGTCGTCGGTAGCGGTAAGCGTGATGACTTGCGTACTATTTTCGAGCACTTCCGGCGTATCGCTACTCGTGATGACCGGTGTATTATCGTTAATATTATTCACTACGACACTGATGTTCTGCTCCGCAGTATTTTCACCGTCGGTAGCACTCACTGTAACAATATACACATTGTTTGCTTTGCTATCGGTCGGGTCTTCGTAGTCCGGTGCATTGATGAAGCTCAGCAGGCCATTATCCGGGTCGATATTGAACTCAGCGCCATCCACCCCCCCACTAATACGGTAACTTAGATCAACGCCTTCGGCATCGGCATCTTCCGCCACCACGGTCATTACCTCAATGCTGTTTTCGTCTCGGTTAACACTGACATCACTACCATTGGTAAAAATCGGACTGTTATCATTGAGATTGCTCACCATCACATTAATGGTTTGCACATTGGAATTACTGCCATCACTCACGGTTACCGCAACAATATAGAGATTATCATTGCCATCATCTGCAGGGGCTTCATAGTCTGGGTTATTCACAAAACGGAGTTCGCCACTGCTACTATTAATGTTAAAGAAATTTTGATCATCACCCCCAGTGATACTGAAAATTAAGCTACTCGCTGCATCCGCATCGGTCGCCGTGACGATTAATACCTCCGAGTTATTTTCGACCACTGAAATAGTGTCGCTACTGGTAAAAACCGGCGTATTATCATTTTCATCCACGATCGTGACATTAATCAACTGCGCCAGCACATTGCTGCCATCGCTAACACTTACCTCAACCACATAAAGATTATCATTACCATCATCCGTTGGGACTTCAAAATCTGGTGCGGTTCCAAAGCGGAGTTCGCCGCTATTGGCATCGAGATTAAAAGCATCGCGATCATCTCCTCCGGTGATACTGAAAACCAAGCTACTCGCAACATCCGCATCAGTCGCTGTAACGGTGAGCACAGCCGTATTATTTTCGGCGACTAAGACACTATCACTGCTGGTAAACAAAGGTAGATTGTCGTTGTCATTCGTCACTGTCACATTAATGGTTTGCACCTTGGAATTACTGCCATCACTCACGGTTACCGCAACCACATAAAGATTATCTGCGCCATCATCCGTGGGGGCTTCATAGTCAGGACTATTCACAAAGTGGAGTTCGCCGCTATTGGCATCGAGGTTAAAAGCATCGCGGTCATCACCTCCGGTGATACTGAAACTCAAACTACTCGCGGCATCCCCATCGCTAGCTACCACCGTGATAACCCGCGTATTGTTTTCAACCACTGAAACGGAGTCACTACTGGTAAAAACCGGCGTATTATCGTTTTCATCCGTTAGCGTGATATTGATGACTTGTGAGTCTGTATTATTACCATCACTGACCGTCACCTCGACCGTATAGAGATTATCCTTGCCGCTATCCAACGGGTTTTCATAATCTGGCGCATTGATAAAGCGCAACACACCGCTGCTGCCATTGAGGCTAAAGAGGTTTTGATCATCACCTCCGGTGATACTAAAATTCAACTGGCTTCCCGTATCAGCGTCGGTAGCGGTAAGCGTGATGACCGCCGTATTATTTTCGAGTACCACCGCCGTATCACTACTCGTGATGTCCGGTGTATTATCATTAATATTATTCACCACGACACTGATGTTCTGCTCCGCAGTATTTTCACCGTCGCTAGCACTCACTGTAACAATATATACATTATTTGCTTTGCTATCGGTCGGGTTTTCGTAGTTAGGGACTGGCTCAAACGTCAGCAGGCCACTAGTAGAATTAATATTGAATTGATTTTGATCCACACCACCGCTAATACGGTAACTCAAACCCATTCTATCGGCATCTTCCGCAAGCACGGTCATGATCCCGATGGTATTTTCATCTACGCCAACACTGATGTTGTCGCCGTTGGTAAAAATAGGCAGATTGTCATTGATATTGCTGACCATAATATTAATGATTTGTGTGCTGGTATTACTGCCATCACTGACGCCAACTTCAAGAGTATAGGTATTATCGCCATTGGCATCCGCCGGGATATCGTAGTCAGGTGCTAATTTAAAAGTAAGCTGGCCACTGGCTGCATCAAGGTTAAAAACATCCCGATCAGCCCCTCCGTACAAACTAAAACTCAAATCTACACTTGCATTGTCAATATCAGCAGCCGTCAATATAAAATTAATACTCGCATTTTCAACGATGTTAGCCGTGTTTGGGCTGGTGATTAGCGGAATGCCATCATTGATATTACTGACCGTAACATTGATTGTTTGCGGTATTGTGTTAATGCCATCGCTCACTGTGATATCAACGCTATACACATTGTCGCCATCATCATCGGTAGGGTTTTCAAAATCCGGGAGACTGGCAAAATTGAGCAATCCGTTATTACTATCGAGACGGAACGCATCCTTATCCACACCGCCAACGATACTATACGTTAGAACATCGCCATCGATATCTGTAGCAACAATGCGGGTAATGGTTAAACTATTTTCTGCAATGATTGCCGTATCAGTGCTGGTAAAATACGGCGCGTTATCATTAACATTGGATACGCTGACTTCGATAACTTGCACTACCACGTTCGCGCCATCGCTCACCGTTACTTCGATGACATAAATGTTATCCGCATCACTGTCTGTAGGCACTTCATAATTCGGTGCGGAATCAAAAACTAACTCACCAGTAAGAGAGTTGAGATTAAACACATCTCGATCAACCCCACCACTTAGACTAAAACTGAGACTACCTCCGTCTATCGCGGTGGCTTCCACGGTCAACACCTTGCGCGTATTTTCTGCAACCGTCACTAAAGCGGCGCTGGTTACAGAGGGTGCTGAAGTGGATAAACAAGATTCGTCACTCATCGGTGCGAGGTTTCCAGATGCATCGAACGCAACGATGGCATAACAATATGTTGTGCTCTCTTGAACCTTGCTATCCGAATAATTTTCTGCGATAAGCGTTGCTATTTTTTCTTTTTCTTGGTCTTTTTCGCTACGATAAAGATAATAACCCAATACATCCATCGCCGCAGATGGATCCCAAGATATCGCTATTTCATTATTGCCACTTTTTGTTGTTCTTAGATTTTCTGTCTTATCGGGAACAATGGTGTCGATGGTGGTCGTTGTGGCGGCACATATTTCTGCAGATTTTCCTGAGCTATTGTTCGCGCCATCGTAGGCCTCAACGACATAACAATATTCAGCATCGGTTGTTAACTCGGTATCTTTAAAAACCACAAATGGCGTGTTTGCAATGACTTCACCCGAGCGATATATATTATAACCAGCGACGCCAATATTATCTTCTGAGGCTTTCCAACTTAAGGTAATTTCAGATACGCCCGCTGGGATGGCCTTTAGCTTTTTGGCTAAACTTGGCGCGAGAAGATCTGGCTCAGACAAATTGACGGCCAAATCTAAACGATCAACAATAGTGGTCTCGATTTGGGTATCCGGATCGATAATCTTAATACTAAATTTAGATTGTTGAATTTCAACGATGAGGTGATCAAGAAGCTTATAAAATTTTCCATTATTGGTAGCAAAATCGGTACGTAAAAAATTGAAATTCTCTGCGACTTGAAATTCTTCGTATGCAGGCAACAGTAACTTTTTAAAAACTTTCGTCAACCAATCAATTTCTTCCTTGGTCGGCGGATTGATAATGGCTTCGCCATTTTGAAACTCTTTATCGATATCTCGACCTGCAAACGCAAACCAATTTCTAACAATAATATCCGAGAGTGGATGAACATTTGCCACTCCTCTCTCTGTCGCTATGCTATATAAACTTCCTGCATCTTTACGAATGATTTGCACAATAAAGGGAGCCTGCATAATGGTGCGTACACCAATACTATATTTCCCATTTGCATCAATTTTCGTTCTTATTCTATTTCCGTTTACATCTTTGATGATAATATCTGAGTTAACCACCTTAGCACTGACTGCAATCGTTCCACTAAGACCCAGAACTCCCCCTGCGACAATTTCCCCTTCACCACAAGCTATCAATGTGCTAAGACACATGAAAGCCAAGAGTATATCCTTCACTCTAGCCATGAACCTTCCCTCTTCTTATTATTAAGCAAAAAAAGTAAAACAGTAGGTTTTTATAAATTTTTTTTGCTAAAATTTCCTGTCATTATTATAAAAAAATACATTCAGTAACGGTTCAGAAAAACAGTTACAAAACATCCATAGTCGGATGCGCAATTCGATGTGTGGCAGAACACTACTCAATGATCGTAAGAAGTACAAGAAATTTATTTGCAAAAAAAAATGAGATGTTCTTGGAAAAATAAAAAACTCGCTTTATTCATAGTGTTTAATTAATTCTAAAAAAATAAACATCAACACCATTTGCATTCGCATTTTTTATTTTATTACTCCACTTTTTAACCAATAAATTCACTCAAGTATAAATTCACTATTTTTTTGTGCTTAATATTTTGTGCGGAAAATTTTTGGAAATTTGCTTGCACTGCACTTTATTATCTATGCGTGAAGAAGCCATAAACGATGCCCAGAAAAACCAGATTCACGCAAATTACACTACAATAACTGTGGTTTGTTTCGTGGTACTCAAGCACTAAATCAGCTACCATCAATGCGATTCAGCTCCATACGCATGGCAGATAAGGCTTTAGCTTGAAAAACCTTAAAAATAAAACTGTATTTTGCCTGTTTATCTTGCTCAGCGCATGTGCAGAGACCGAGATACCAAGCTATACAACATCTTCACTTTATGTCTTTGGTGATAGCCTGTCAGACGTAGGAAATGCGCAAATTGCAAGCTCAGGCCTGTTTCCTGACAAAAACTATTATGCGGGCCGATTCTCCAATGGCCCTAATTATGCCGACCAACTCGCTAACCAATTAATCACTCCGCTAAGCCCGTCACGCTCCTATGGTTCAAACTACGCCTTTGGTGGCTCCCGCAGTATTGAAATGAATGCGCAAGTCTCAAACTATAAACAAAATGTAGAAAATATCGCCGATCCAGACGCGCTTTATATTATTTGGAGCGGAGGCAATGATCTGCTTGAAATATTATTCAACGCTGCAACCACAAACTCCGTTGACGCCGCCATCGCGCACATCGCAGCGGCTATTCGTAAATTGTCTCTTATGGGAGCCACCCGAATTTTGATTCCTAACCAAATCAATCTTGCCTATATCCCACAAATTATTAACATTGAAAATACGCTACCCGGAACTCAAGCAAGCGCAACGGCATTAACCCAACAATTTAATACCGCCTTAAGCACCATGTTGGATAAACTCTCCAGCGCTGAAAACATAACAACGATTAAGTTCGATGCATGGTCATTGTTTGACAATGTTATCAACGACCCTGAAAATTATAACTTAGCCAATGTTACCGACCGCTGTTATATCAAAGATGTAACGAACATTGAACTCACCGGCGACGAAACGATTTGTGAAAATAGCGCGACTTACTTGTTTTGGGATGATTTGCACCCCAGCAACGCAGGCCATACGATAATTTCTAACGCCCTCTTTCTTACTCTGACAAAGCCATGAATTGCCGATCAAACCGATTCAAACAATATGACCTAAGACGTTTCCTAACACCGGGTCACATTTTTATCCTGTTAGCAATAATATTTCTATGCCCAGAAAATGCTCAAGCGAATATCTTGCACATAACCGTTTTAGAAAAGGGCAGCGGAGACCCGGTAGAAGGAGCAACGGTGGTCATCAAACAAAGCAATGAATACACGACAACCAATAACCAAGGCATTTTGAGTTTTGAAGATATTAGCTTCCCTATTGACATAAAAGTTCTCAACACCGGATACGCTACCCTCGAGCAAAAAGTAACAACAAACGAGCTTATTTTGTATCTTGAGCCACTGAGTTTTGATGGTGAGGTATTAGAAGTCATTGCTGAAAGAGTTAAAGAAAAAACATCAAAAATAACCCTTAACCCGCAAGAGCTGCGCCGGGTACCCGGCACCCAAGGTGATCCCATCAAAATGCTGGAAACCCTACCCGGTGTGATAACCAATAGCGCCGGAGGTGGTGGTGGCAATGACCCAAACGCCATCTATGTACGTGGCAGCAGCGGTGGTGAAAATAGTTTTTGGATCAATCGTTTGCCCACTGATTATCTCTATCATCTGTGGGGAATTTCGGTCGTCAATCCGAGCCTGGTAAAAGATTTTAATATTTTTCTAGGTGGCTTTCCCGTCGAATACGATGACGTTTTAGGCGGCGTGGTTGATATTCAACTGCGCAACCCAAAAACGGATCGGCTGCATCAAACCTATCGCATTGCACTGAATGAATCTGCTGCGCTGATAGAAGGTCCGATCAATGAGCAACAAAGTTTTTATCTCGCGGGCAGAATAAGTTATATCGATAAAGCGCTAAACCCATTCATCGATGACTTGGTAAAGTTATTCCAAGACGATGAAAGTGACGACGATATATCCGTGATAACACTTCCCAAGTACTGGGACGTGCAAGCCAACTGGCACTACGAGCTACCTAAAGGCAGCGCTGATTTATACTACTTCGGTTCCGGCGATGCACTGGCTATCAATATCAACCAACTCGATACCCTAGACCCTGAGATTCTCGGAAAGCTCAGTGTGGACTTTGGTTTTCATACCCTCGGGTTTAGTTTACGCAAAAGTCTTTCTGCTACCCTGGCCACGCATATTACGTCCGCATTAAAACGCAGTTTTCAACGCCAGTCATTTGGCACCGATGAGGATGGAAAACCTTTTGGGATAGATGTCGTGGTCAACACGGGGCTGTTACACCCACAAGCTATTTGGACCCCCCTAAAAAATCACGAGTTTACCTTTGGCTCACAAATAAATTATGCCACATTGCCAATCTCTCTCAATATTAGCTCCTTTCCCACCGAAGAAAATTTTGTTGGCAATAATTTTTCCAGCCTGGAAAAACGTAAAATAGATGAAACCATTAATTTCGCAACGACATCACCGTATTTGAAATGGCGTTGGACCTGGAACAAATTCAGCACCACACTGGGCGCTCGTTATAGCAAGATTAGAGGAACCGGAGGAATCAATCTCAGCGGTTATTCACCACGCACTAGCATTGAATACCAAGCAACCAAACGTTTGCTCTTAACCAGCAGCTGGGGACGTTATATCCAAATACCAAGTGGTGCACAATTATTGCGAAATTATGGTAATCCAAGACTCAGCTTTACCGAGGCCGAGCATCGCATTGTTGGACTGCAATATCGTTTTAGCAAATTATGGATGGCGCAACTCGAAGCCTATCACAAACCCATGGAAAAACTGGT
Source organism: uncultured Ectothiorhodospiraceae bacterium (assembly GCA_964636675.1). Classification (GTDB taxonomy): domain Bacteria; phylum Pseudomonadota; class Gammaproteobacteria; order S012-40; family S012-40; genus JALUUH01. Next base: position 1,182 of record CAZWUO010000045.1, on the reverse strand, counting down.
ACTCACCCGCCCGCTCGAAACACCGCCGAATAATTATCGCAACGATGGTACGGGTGAAGCCTATGGAACGGATTTATTAATCAAACGCGATTATGGCAATCGCAAAATGGGCTGGCTCAGCTATTCTTATGCAAAAAGTTCACGCACCTTGATCAACGGAATCGGCAGAGATTTTTCAGGTGATCAACCCCACACAATAAGCGTCGTATGGAGTCAACCCTTCACCGGGAGTTGGAATAAATGGACTTGGGGCTTTAAATTACAAGCCAACTCAGGCCAACCTTATACCCCCATCGTCGGCCGCGTCGCCATGTGCGGCGATGGCACAACTACCCAAGTCTGTGCCGACCAAGAAAACGCGGATGCCGACCCAAGTTTGTCTTACTGGAACCCAATCTACGGTAAACGCAATAGCCTGCGCTATCCCTTCGCGCACAAACTCGACATCCGAATTGATCGCCTTATTCGCTATAACACCTGGAAAATGACCCTGTATCTCGACTTACTCAATGTCACCCTGCAACAAAGCGTAGGTACTTTTGACTACGGAAAAAATTATGAAGATTACAACAACCCCAAAACCAGCGGCTTCCCCCCGATTATTTTTCCCTTTTTTGGAATTGAAGCCACGTTCTAATTTTTAGTCTGTGATTATTGCACGCTAAGAACAGCTATCAACTCAACACACCCAAGAACGCTCCTTGCTCGTCATCCGCTGGCAATGCGGCAGCAAGGTTTGAGCATCGAAACGCCCGTATCAAGCAATCGCATCCGCAAACACTTTAAATAAAAAGCTGTCGTCCCAGCCCACTTTTTTTCACTTACCTCTGATACTTGTTTTGCTTTTTTCTTTCTTACAGAAAATTCATCACTGCTTGCCCCATCCAAGTCACCCCATCCAAAAAAGTCAAAAGTGCTCATTTACACCTCTGAACTCCACGCTTTTTCCTGAATCTCGAACAAGTTAAACCTAGATTCCGCAGTTAACCGCTATGAGGCATCGTTAAGCGATGGATGAGAAAACAAATGAGCTTGTTTTTCGAATTCATCCAGAGGATGAGCGCACTACGCCATGAATAGCACGTTTTTAAGCGCGAATAGCATCGTTGCGAATCGTTGCAATAGCCGGCTATTCCGCCTCATCGCGTCTTGCTCTTCACGCTTAAAAACGCACTCGACAAC
>CAZWUO010000044.1:0-21630 GCA_964636675.1 uncultured Ectothiorhodospiraceae bacterium | reverse complement strand
ATAAGTGAAACGCATCCACCGTCTTACCTTTCTAAGGACAGAAGGTGGATGCGCTGCGCTTATCCCCCCTACTTATCACTCACAATATTGGTTTTATTTAATAATGAGTTCTTTTGGTATATTGACAAAACTCACGCAATATCTCATCACCTCACATTCATACGTGAGATGAATATGGATTGGCAGAATTGCAGGTTGAGTACGCGATTGCAGCTTTCGGGGGAATTAGTTACTTGCTACGATTGGGCGATGGTGGAGAAGTTTAAGCATCCATTAATCCTGATCGCTAACTTTATTTTTGAATATCTTGCCATTCATCCGTTTCAGGATGGTAACGGACGAACAAGTCGTCGACTCACTAATTTAATGCTGTTACAGAACGGATATAGTTTTGCCTCATTGGTTTCACACGAGAGGTTAGTGGAACAGAGCAAGGCAGACTATCATCTCGCCCTGAACAAATCTCTGAAATATCATCCGCTTTCGGCGGCTGGATTCCAGTCAGGTTGTGTTTCAAAAACCATCAAAGAATCATTCATAGTATCCCATTTTTTTCGATTCCGTGAATAGATAACAACTTCTGGAACCAAGTCTGATGAATCATCTAAGGTTCCTAATGTAATCGTTACGAACCCTGGCATTCCCGTATTCTTACCGAAAATGGGGCTTCCACAATTTCGGCAAAATACGCGCGTAACCTCCGTACCATTTTGCGCTTTTAGTTTGTACTCACCGATTTCACCATTGAGTTGAAATTGATCTACCGAGTACATTGCACCGGGTAAATGCCCTGTCCCAGATAGTCTCTGGCAATCTACACAGTGACAATGCACCACAATTTTTGGCGTGCCTGACACCTTGTATGTGATCGCCCCACAAAGACAACGACCATGATGCACCGATTTATCCATTCCAATTTCCTATCATTTTACAGCTGCGAAAACATTTATGGGTTATCACGGATATTACTAAACTATTCGCGATGACTTTGCGCCAGATCATACTCTGCTTGCGATTGAATCACTTCTTCAATATTGCTTTCAGACCAAATGCGAATTTCTTCCAATATCCCAGTTAGCGTAAGCCCAAGCGGTGTTAGTGAATATTCTACTTTAGGGGGAACCGTTGGAAAAACCTTCCGATGGACCAAGCCATCTCGCTCTGCTCCTCTTAAAGTTTGGGTCAACATTTTTTGCGAGATGCCACCAATTTCTCTGCGCAATTCCCCAAATCGTTTTGTACCCAACATTAAAGACCCGATAATCAACACCGTCCATTTATCCGCTATGCGGTTAAGTACAAGCCTGGTAGGACAATTTTTATCATAAACATTCCAGTCAATCATTATGCATCACCATTACTTTTTAATCCTTAGTTTCATTTTAGTAACTATATAACTTTTTAGTGCCTTCTTGCGAAATAACTCTAAGGATCATATTATCCCTGTCCAGACAGAAATTCAACAATACGAGGTATAAAAATGCACAAACAATCCACGATCACGGCACTACTTATTTTAATCAGCTCATTATTGTATGGAGGAAATACCATGGCGCAAAATATACAAGAAACTAACAAGGCACTCATTGGAAAATTTGCAGAGGAAGTCTTTGTGAAAAAAGACTTAACAAAGCTAGAAAAATATATGCACCAAAATTACATTCAGCATAATCCGCTGGTCGCGCAAGGACTTGAAGGATTCCGCGCGTTCTTTCAAAATTGGTTTTCGAGCGCTCCAGACTTTAACTATACATTAAAGAAAATTATTGCCGATGAAGACCATGTATGGGTATATGGTACTTACTCAGGAACTCATAAAGATGATTGGCTGGGCATCCCCGCAACCCATAAATCCTATAGTTTTGATGCCGTTGATATCTTTCGCATAGAGGATGGTAAATTAGCCGAACACTGGGATGTTCTTGACGTCTATGGCTTGTTCAAGCAACTAGGGGTGGTTAAATAACTTGATAATTAAGAACCTGTGCGCGTATAGACCTGCCACAGGTTCTCTTTAAACCTAACACCGGCATAAAGCTATTTTGATGCAGTACTCGCAAAGATAATAATTAAGCCTTGCGGTAAAAAAAGCCAGGCACCGGATGCCGGTAATACGATCGCAACCAACAAACCCTTCGCCAACAGACCCTAGCATGCAGTAAAGCGCCAACCATCATCCAGGCAAAACCCAGCATTAAAAACCAGAGTAACTCAGCTCGGGTATGCACTGCTGCAGCAGGCATTGGAGCCTCTACTGTATTCCATAGCCCTTCATAGGCCATTGCAGTCAGCATATCCCACCCGGCAACAAAACCTATCAGGTTATGGATAACGCCTGTCCCGATCAATAATAAACCACTGTATTGCCATAATTTCATAACACACCCCCATTATCAATAATTGCACTCTATTATCTAGACTATAATGGATTTATTTAATAGTCTTTATACTTTAGGCGATATATTCATTGACCTCAAGATCTAAAAGATATTTACTATCCTTTAATTGAAGAATATTCGACTATTTTAAGTATTTATTACCCATTAAGAGATAATTGAGAGATAAGATAGAATGAAAGTATCAAAAAAAGAGAAAGCACAAACCCGACGAAAAATCATTAATACAGCGGTAAAACTCATGGGAGAAAAGGGTTACAACAAAGTAAGCATGCGCACGATCGCGCGCAGTGCAGAAATCGGCGACGCAACAATCTACAAGTACTTCTCCAGCAAAGAAAAACTACTCACGGGATATTACGAGCTTTGTGCTGAGGATACGGCACAAGCACTGTTGGAAATCGATGATTTAGCGAAGTACGAATTACATGAGAAGCTTCAGGTTCTGCTTGATACCTACCTCAGCCATATGTTGCCCAACCGTGAATTCGTAAACGAAAGTTTTCCGCTGATATACCAATCCCCAATGTTCTTGTTTAGCCATGTTAATCCGATACATAAAGAATTAGCGCCACTCATTGCACAATTTCTTGATGATGCCTGGGAGAAAGAGGAGATCCCCAGCTTTCCGTTCCAAAGTGTATTGCCTGACATGATGTGTGAATATTTGATTGGTGTATTGTACTTTTGGATCAAGGACGAATCTGAAGAATTTCACGAAACAACAGAACTCATCGATCTCTCTTTAAATTTAATGATGACCTTACTAAAAAGTGGCATCATCAATCACACCACTGATTTTTTAGGTTTTATGCTTAAAAGCCAAATGTTTCGTGTCCTCAGTCCTAGCAACGGTTTATTACAAGGCCTGTTGAACGCAAATAGAATGGGGGAAAATCGATGAGTCCTAAAAATATTCCAACAGCAAAATATAAACGCACGGCTATCACCGCAGTAACTACGGCCAAAATCGGACTGAAACACCTAAGCCATTTAGGAAAAAAAACCTTGTCGTCCGCTGAAAACACCCAACAAAAAGACCATCAACACGAAGAAGAAATTGGCAAAATATTGATTGGAGCACTTATGCAGCTGCGCGGCACAGCACTAAAAGTCGCGCAAATGATGAGTATGGAATTGGATATGCTGCCAGAAGGCATTAGAGCAGAACTGACAAAAGCTTGTAGCAGAGTCACGCCGTTAAATCGTGCGCACATTCGAAAAGTCTACCTCGCCGAATTTGACAATGCCCCCGAGAATGTATTTGCAAAATTTGATTCCAACGCCTTTGCAGCAGCAAGCTTAGGGCAAGTACACCATGCTTTATCGCCTGATGAGCAGCAATTGGCGGTAAAAATCCAATATCCCGGCATAGCTGCCAGTATTAAAAGCGATGTGCAACTCGTCCGTGGAATCATGAAACCAATATCGTTAAGCACGTCCTATCTTCCACGCTGGGAAATCATTAATGACGTTCTTAGTAGTGTGCAAAAACAACTGGAAAAAGAGATTGACTACCTGCAAGAGGCAGAAAATACGCGCTGGTTTGCAGAAAATTTCAAACTCAATAATATACGTATCCCCACCGTTTATCCGCAGTATAGTAGCAAGAAAGTCTTAACGACGGAATATATCGAAGGAAAACACCTAGACCAATGGCTGGCAGAAAAACCAGACCAAGCTGCCCGTAACCACGTTGGGCAACTCCTGTTTAATATGTTCTGCTATCAACTACACGAATTAAAAGTATTACACGCAGACCCTCACCCCGGAAATTTTTTAATCTGTGATGATGGCAGTATTGCACTCATTGATTTTGGATGTATCCAACGACTGGCACCTGACTACGCGAAAAAAATAACGCAGCTGTTTACGCGTGACCCACAAAAAATCTACCAGGCGTATAAAAGTTTGGGCCTGATGAGTCATGATTTTCCATTCGAAAAATTTGAACGTGACATTTTCCAGGCGATAGAACCCATGCATACTTGGATGTCTGCTCCCGGCTTAATGGAAAAAGACCAAGCGTTTGATTTTTCCCAATTACCAGCTATGCCTAAAAACGGCTTGTCACACATGAAAAAGGCCATTAAAGAAATTAACGAGGTACAACAAGAGCAAATTTATTTTGACAGGAGTTATTTTGGTTTATTGAGTATATTGAGAAAAATAGGTGCTACTATCCGTACCGAAAAATTATTGAATCAATAATAAAGACGATAATTATCGTCTTACCTTGTTGCCATTAATATCTTCCCGCAATTTTGGATAATACCAAAAAAGTGCTATCGCTCGTATCACCAGAAAAATGATAAACGCAATCCATAAACCATTATTCATCCATGCTTCGATACAATAAATACTGATTGCAAAAAATGCCAAAGAAGAAAAAATAGATGCATTTCGCATCGCTTTGGTATAAGAAGTACCAATAAATATTCCATCTAATTGGAAAGTAATAAAAGACAGGAGTATATAAATCACCACAAATCCCAAGTACTGCTGGGCGATTTCACGCACCGCTGAAATATCCGTCAGCATTGCAATAAAAAATGGCCCAAGAAAAAAAATAATGAGACTTAAAAGTGCCGCTGAAATACCAGACAACATTGTTGCATTAATCACCACTCTATCAAACTGACGTAAGTTTTTAGCACCCGCAGCTCGACCAACCATTGATTCGGTAGCATATGCAAAACCGTCCAGAAAAAAAGCCGAAAAAGCGATAAATTGCAGTAGAATGTAATTGGCCGCAAGAATATTATCTCCAAACCTCGCGCTTTGATCGGCAAACCAGGTAAATGCTAATAACAGCAACAAAGTGCGAATCATAATATCTGAGTTCGCCTGAAAAGTATTTTTGAGCTTTTCAGCATCGAGAATATTAGGCCAACTCCAGAATGCGACCGATTCTTTTTTGCGACGTTGCAATAATTTCAGTAACAAATAAATACCATAGGCCAATGCCAGCCACTCGGCAATAACCGTTCCTAGCGCAATTCCTGGTACGCCCCACTCCAAGTACCCCGCGAACCAGAGATCAAGCATAATATTAATACCATTAAGCAATAGTTGCACCTTGAGTAACTCACGGCTTTTCCCAAGGCCTACCAATACGCCAAATACAACATACAAAGCCAGCGTCGCAGGCGCACCCCAGATGCGAATGACGAGATAGCTCTCGGTCGTTGTTTCAACGGCTTCGCTGGCTCCCAGAAGCTCTAAGGAAAGTGTCGTAATAGGCCACTGCAAAGCAATTAACGTGACGCCAATCGCACCCGCGAAAAGCAATGCCCTCGCAAAAGCAGCTCTTACTTCGGCTTCATTCGCAGCGCCATCCGCTTGCGCAACAAATCCCGTCGTCCCCATCCGCAAAAAACCGAAACTCCAGTAGACAAGATTAAAAATCAGCGCACCCAAGGCAATCGCACCAAGATTAGTACTGTCTCCAGTGTGCCCAATGATCGCCGTATCAACCAACCCTAATAGCGGTACACTACTATTAGCAAGAATAATCGGCCAAGCTGTTTGTAGAATATTTCGTGGATGTGATTCTTTAGAAATGCTCATGCGGGGGTATTAATGCTATCTTACACAGGTTTATGACACTTAGGAAAACACGGATCAAGTCACCGGACAAGTGATAATTACGTTGAAAACAAACTCAAAAGATCTAAGAAACCTCTGATTAAATCTCCAACGCCACGGATCTATACCGCCACGGGTATATATATTCCTTCTGAGAATACACTCCCAGGCGGCTATTATTGCAAAGCTGCCTGGAGTGCTTTCTCTAGCGCTGGTTTGTCTTTCGATCTAAACCCATAGTGTTTTTCTATGAGCGTCCCCTGCCTATCAATGATGTACGAACTCGGCATTACTTGTACCTTATAAGCATCTGCGATTTCACCTTCTGGATCATAAGCGATGGTAAAATTGGCCGGGACTTTTTCCAGAAATTTTTTCACTTTTTCTCTTTTTGAATCCATGCTAATGGCGATTATTTCCAATCCTTGTTTTTTATACTTAGCATTCATTGCATTCATCCAAGGAAAAGATTTTCGACATGGAACACACCATGTCGCCCAAAAATCCACATAAACCACTTTGCCTTTTAATCCAGCTAACGATACGGTGCCAGTATCCGTTGGTAAGCTAAATGGCGGCGCTTCTTGCGCTTGAACATGGGTGAAAAAAAACAATACAAAAATAGCGATGGATAAAAATTTTTTCATCATTTTTACTCTCATTCCTTGTCAAAACTGCTATAAAAAAACAATGCGCAAAACATACCAAAAATAATAACACTCAGAAACCTGCCATATACTGCTCACCAAGCATTAATAGTTCACCGGGTGATGTTCTGTTTGCCCAAATCAGACTTGCTCATTCAGCTACTGCTGCAAACTCCAGGGTATTAAATAACCCCTTATATATCAACAAATATAATGAGATTTTCTAAATTATCGTAGATTCCGCAGTTGATCGCTATGAGGCATCGTTAAGCGGCGGATTAAAAAACGCACGAGCTTGGCGCCGGCTTCTTCAAGTTCCTGTAATTCTCGCTGACTACGCGCATAATAAATCTCTATTAGTCAATATTCATGAACAGTATTGTGCAAACCCGTTGGATTATCAATAGAAACGAAATCGATTATTCTAGGAGTGTCGTCATTATTTCGCATGAAAACAGGAATAAATAAGAGATGAATACAAAAGATGCTATTATTCGCCGTCGCGCGATCAAAGAATTTGATCGCCAACATGTTATGAAAAGCGCCGAAGAAAAACAATTATTAGCCCTAGCGATGCTGTCACCCACAGCATTCAATCTTCAACATTGGCGCTTTGTGACAGTAAAGGACGATGAACTCAGAGAGGAAATAAAAACAGCCTCCGGAGGACAAACACAAGTAACCGATAGTTCTCTATTTATTGTAACTTGTGCCGACTCAATATAGCTTTTTTTCGGCTTTTACAAAATCGTACTATTGAAAATGATAAACCTACAATCGCATTTATTAGTCTTGTTAGCGACGATGCTTGTCGCCGGCTCATTTTTAGCATCAGAAAATATCGCGGGCATTATTAACCCGTTTTCACTGACGCTATTGCGTTTTGTGGGAGCCTCTGTGTTATTAATTCCCATTATATTGTACAAAAAAAATTGGCGCGATAAAGTATTAACTACTTTGCCCAGAGCCATGGTTATAAGCTTTTTTTACGCGGCATTTTTTATTGGCTTATTCGAATCACTTAATACAACCACGGCCCTCAATACCGGCACCTTGTTTACCTTAGTCCCACTTATTACCGCACTGCTCGCTGCCATTTTATTGCGCGAAAAAATAAGTGGCAAACAATTGTTTGTCTATTTAATCGGTGCTTTAGGTGCTATATGGATAATTTTTAGTGGTCAGCTAGCACTATTTCTCGTATTCTCCTTAAACCAGGGAGACCTCCTTTTTTTGTTGGCAGTAGTATCAATGTGTTGCTACTCAATCTCTATGAAGCTGCTTTACAGAGATGACGAAATGATTGTTTTGGTATTTTGTACACTGATTGGCGGCTCATTCTGGATGGTGCTTGCCCTGTTACTAAGCAATCAGCCCTTGCAATGGGATTTGATACAAGGGGATTCAGCATTAAATATGGCTTATCTTATTATTCCCGCAACACTGGTAACCATGTATTTGTATCAAAAGACAACGGTAGTTTTAGGGCCTGGGCGAGTAAACGCCTACATCTATTTAAACCCGGCATTTGTAGCAGCTTTGTTGTTTTTAATCGATGATGTAGCAATTCCTCTGGCAGTTCTGCCCGGTTTAATCACCGTATCAATTGCCACCGTTATTCTGCAGAAAAAGAGTGTCTAGGAGCGCGCAACGATATGGGCGGAAAAGGCCAAGTGAGACTGTGAATTCTAGGCTGAAAGCTCTTTCATCAAACCCCAAATGCCGCTTTGAAACCCCCTAGAATTTTTTCAATATCCGCATTCCAATCAAGATAAAAACGCAGCACGTCTTTCTCCTTCGCGGTGGTATCCCAAGGTAACGCCATATTAGCAATGCCACCAAAAAAAATTCGAGTTCCGTGGCCAAATTTATAAATGGGCATTTGGATACCTATTTCAAGTCGATTGGATTGCAAACCCTGGGTTCTGCCAAACAGGATTTCAAAATAAGTCTCTGGATTAATCGCATCTCTAACCCCCCCATACACCGTGGATTTCACTTGATCATCTGTTTCATTCTTTTTAATACTGACCTTTAATATGGGCCCTAAAAAATCACTTAAGGATTTATCCAAGCGTATCGCTGAATGAAAAATAGGGACAAACATTCCGCCCGATAACTGTAAGGTATTGGTAACCTCATTCGTTACACTGCTATTGACTTCTCCAGAACTCGTCAACTGAATAGCACCAAAAACATGTAAACCATAATAATCAAGACCCTCATTAACCGAGGGGGTTTCTCCATAACGTCGATAGTGATAAAACCCGATTCGCGGTACACCCGTCTGGAAAATGGTATCTAAACTCACGTATTCATAACCCAGGTTAAACGTATAATGATGCCGATGGTAAGACTTTTCAGGATTGTCGTAATCAATGTACACCGGTTCTATAAGTTTATCGTAACCTGTAAAATCAATGCTTTGCTCTAAGGCGATTAATTGCAGCCTGCCCTTTCGAATTTTTTCGAGGTAAGCATCATACTCCATTCGATCTAAAATAGGATTATTGACCAAGAGCATATAATTCTTTATTGAATCCGCCAAATTACGCCCTTTTGCGCGTAGCGATATTTTTAAATCCAAGCGTTTTCCTTGACACCGAGTATCTTGAAAACATGCGAGTAATTCATCAATAGAATACTCAGGAATAGGTGGCTGGCACAAACAAGCTTCATCTGCATAACTTTTGCTCGTTGGCAAAAAAAACAGAGCTGAAATTCCAACAAAAAAAACCAAGACTCTATACATGTGGAAGGAAACCTTTAATAGTTAATATTTTTAACGCTTGCGGCAGGATTGATTGAGCAGCCTCCCTAAATCTGCCGACTTATTCTAAAACTATTTTTTCTTCTTGAGTAGTTGTTTACGAATATAACTGTCCAACCAAATATCCACAGCGCCCCAAAACCACTGTAATAAGCGCAAGCGAAATGGCCGCCGCTTCCAATCTGATAGCTGGATATGCTGAGATTCAGTCTTATCTTGCTGCAACATAGCATGCACCTGCTGCGCAAATTTCTTATCTTCTAGCTCCTGATTCGCTTCCAGATTCAAGCGAAAATTCCATCGATCTAAGTTGCTTGAGCCTATCGATACCCAAGCATCGCAGAGCAGCACTTTTTGATGCATAAATCGCGGTTGATATTCATAGATACAGACACCCGCATTTAACAAGCTCAAATAAAAACGCCGACTCGCATGGCGCACCGCGGGATGATCAGTATACCGACCCGGCAAAATAAGATGAACATCTATTCCACGTCGTGCTGCCCGGGCTAATGCTCGCCTAATTTTCATTGAAGGCATAAAATAAGCAGTAGCAATCCAAACCGTTTTTTTTGCTCGGCGAATGCGATTAATAAAAGACTTTTTGATTTCCTGCTCACCCGGACCTTTGGCAAGCGTAAGCCTGCCAAGAACCTTTTTAAACGCAGGTAATGTGTCTTCATTTTTCTCGATGACTGTTGTTTGCGCAGGAGATGTTTGCACGGGAGGTGTTAGTATTAAATGTGTCTCGCTACACAATAACCAACTAGCCCTAAATAAGTCTATCCAATCCTCTATGCATGGCCCTACCACTTGCAATACCGTTTCACGCCAATACAATTCTGGATGGCTCACATGATCAAACTCATCAACAATGCCAACCCCACCCACAAACATTATGCACCTATCGATTAATAGTAGTTTCCGGTGATTACGCAACAAGCCCCTACGCAATTCAGCTATCTTTACCGGGTTATAATATTCAAGCTGTATGTTTTTCTGGTTGAGACGCTTTTTATCTTTGAGAGATAAACCCGCAGAGCCAAAACCATCGAGCAACAAATAAATTCGCACTCCTCGCTGCGCTGCAAGCAAAAACACATTAATAAATTGATCGGCTATGCGACCAGATTCGATTAAATACATTTCGAAGAGAATAAACTCAGTGGCAGCATCGATAGCCGAGAGCATGGCGGGAAAGATTTGAGGAGAATCGACAAGCAGCTTCACATCATTTCCAGGCCGCCAAGGGTAATGAAAATGATGATCATATTTTTTCTGCAAGCTCATTTTTTCAGAACTTGTTTCCAACCAATATAAAATAAAATACCACCCAAGATACCGAATACCCAACTCAGCACGGGGATAGCTGATACGCCAGCACTAACGCCAGCACCAGCACTAATACCAAACGAAAACAAATAAGCAAATAATGCCAAAAGAACGAGTAACACCGCAGAAGACAATAAATAGATATGCCTTAATGCCGTGTTGAGCTCTTGTTTGACAAACACAGCCTGATTTTCACGTTCCTGCAACGAGGCATAACCACCCTTAGCATGGGTTAAGGTATCGTATAATAACTCAGGTATTTCTGGAAATTTTTCCATCCACAGAGGCCATTTTGATTTTATGGATTGGAACACTGCTTTTGGCCCCACCCGTTCAATCATCCACTTCTCTAAATAAGGTTTAGCGGTTTTCCATAAATCCAGTTCGGGATTTAATTCACGCCCCAGCCCTTCTATATTGAGCAAGGTTTTCTGCAATAAAACTAATTGCGGTTGCACTTCCATATTAAATCGCCGCGCCGTCTGAAAGAGACGCAATAATACTTGCCCAAACGAAATATCCTTTAGTGGCTTCTCGAAAATTGGCTCACAAACCGTGCGAATCGCTGACTCAAAATCTTCGACACTCGTTCCCCGCGGCACCCATTCAGATTCCACATGCAATTCTGCGACCCGCCGATAGTCACGCTTAAAAAAAGCCAGAAAATTTTCGGCCAAATAATGTTGATCTTCCGCGGTTAAAGTTCCAATAATTCCAAAATCAACCGCAATATATTGCCCAGCAGAAGAAACAAAAATATTCCCCGGATGCATGTCAGCATGAAAAAAATTATCGCGAAAAACCTGGGTAAAAAATATCTCTACACCACGCTCGGACAAATCCACTAAATCAACGCCGGCCTCTTTTAATTCCCCAATATTGCTCACACGTATCCCGGTAATTCTCTCCATCACCATCACATTTTTGCGTGTATGCGGCCAATAAATTTCGGGAATGTATAACACTTTAGAGTTCAAAAAATTTCGTCGAATTTGCGATGCATTCGCTGCCTCGCGCATAAGGTCTAATTCATCAATAATGGTTTTTTCATACTCGGCGACAACTTCAATAGGCCGTAAGCGCTTGCCCTCTTTCCAATAACGCTCAGCGAGTTCCGCGATAATCCGTAACAAGCCAATATCCCGCTGAATCGTGCGAATAATATCGGGGCGCACCACTTTAACGATGACGCTTTTTCCATTTTTTAATTTAGCGGTATGCACTTGGGCAATAGATGCTGACGCAAGCGGGGTTTCATCAAACTCATCAAACACGTCTTCCAGCGGGTGACCATAAGCTTGTTCGATGATTTGTTTTGCGAGTCGTCCGGGAAAAGGCGGCACTTGATCTTGTAATAACGCGAGCTCGCGCGCGATCTCCGAAGGTAATAAATCAGGCCGCGTGGAAAGCATTTGGCCGAATTTAACAAATATAGGTCCCAAATCTTCTAGCGCACAACGAATACGTGCGCCAATAGGAGTACTTGCTTTGCGAAACCAGTTCCATGGAAAAAATCGCTGCGCAAAGCGCAAAGATCGAAAAAGATGCGTCGCAAAAACGATATCATCCAAACCATGACGCACAAGGACTCGGTTAATAAAAATCAGGCGCGATATTTGAGAAAACTTGATCAATCGTTTAACCCTTCCTAGCGCTGCAACAAGTGGTCGATACGCTGTTCAAGCCTATCGCTGTCGCTGCGTAACACATCGACTTGTCGATTGAATTCTTCCAATTCATAATTAGTTGGCGTATCTCTGCTTTCTTCTGAAAAATACTCGACCGAATCCATCGCGAATGTATTCAAGGTATTCTCAAACCAGCTCGCCCCATCTCTTGCAAGCGTACCCAATTGATGGGCTACCACATCACCAACGACTTGAGACAGCGGCTCTTCGAGATCAATATCCATATTTTCCAAGATACGTTGAAATTTCTGTCCTAACTCCAAATCTCCTGATATGACCACATCACCACGCAGAACCCCGGCTTTGCTTTGGTTAAGAGCCGTTGAAAATAAGGCCAGCGGGGTTCCTTGAATGCGGGTATCCGGCTCGCCTGCATACTCAGCGAGCAACTGCACCCCATCTAAAGTGGGTGCAAGATAGACTTGTAAATCAAGACCGGTCAAATGAATAGCAATGACTTTACCGGATAAAGTGAGGAATTGATTCCGTGCATTATCATCAAGGCTTAGCGCCCGATTAAACGCAATTTCTAATGTAGCAATGACGGGATGGGGTAATTTCAACGCACTTCCTTCATTAATTGTGCTAGCGATTTTTCGGACTCTGGGTCGACTTGTGGTTTATCTTGGATAATCACGACCGTCTTTGCAATCTTGTCATGCCAGCCTTGTTTTTTTTTATCAAAGGCTATCCAAAAAAAACCTAAACCCAATGGAATAATAGAAATATAATAAGCTAAATAACGCACCAAGGCCTGACTAATTTTCATTGGCTTACGTGTTTTTTCATCGACGACGATACAATCAAAAAACAATTTTCCCGGTGTTCCGAGAAACTTCTGCCACATTAAAATGGTAAGTACCAGACTAATTAAAGTTTCCCATATCGAGAAGGTATGCCAGGAAAGCTGCGCGAGCATGGAAAAATCTGCCTCAACGTTGGACAGTGATACCGCTGTTGTAATACCCAATATCGCTCTAATTACGGCAAAGATAATAAGAAATATTAAGCTATCAATAAAGAATGCAGCAAACCGCCGCCAAAAACCTGCATAATGTGTCAAATCGGTCAAAATTTGTATCCGCGATGCAAAGCAACAATGCCTCCTGACATATTCATAAAATCGCAACGCGAATAACCCGCGACCTCCATCATTTTTTTAAATTCCTGTTGCCCAGGATGCATGCGAATTGATTCCGCAAGATAACGATAACTGTCTTCGTCATTCGCAACGAGTTTGCCAATTTTGGGCAATAATTTAAATGAATAAAAATCATACACGGGCTTCAATCCAGGCAATACCGGCTTAGAAAATTCCAGCACTAATAACTTTCCACCCGGTTTCAATACACTATACATCGCAGCCAATGCCTTGGCTTTATCCGTCACGTTTCTCAAACCAAACGCGATGGTAATGCAATCAAAATAATTATTTGGAAAAGGCAATGATTCAGCATTTACTTGCACACAGTCTATATTATTTAACAAACCATGGTCGATCATGCGATCCCGGCCTAACGTAAGCATCGAAGCATTAATGTCGGACAAAATAACCTGTCCTCGATCGCCTACGCGCGGTGCAATTTGCAAACTTAAATCACCGGTGCCACCCGCAAGATCAAGAATTTTGTGGCCTTCTCTTGGGCGTACAAATTCCACCACGATGCGCTTCCAAATTCGATGAATGCCCAAAGACATCAAATCATTCATTACATCATAACTTTCAGCAACGGAATGAAAAACATTTGCGACTTTACCCGCCTTCGCATCGGTTGCAACTTGCGCATAGCCAAAATGGGTTTGATTTTCTTTGTTATCAGAATTTGTCATATTTACTCTTTTTTTCGCTAGCGAAACACCTTAACTCAACAAAATTTATCTAGCCGTTTAATTAATCAGAGGTTCTTGCGGTGTTTTGGTTTTTCTCTGATAACCTACCTCTTGTAATTTTTTGAGGTAATCATTCCACATTTCTTCTTGTTCTAAGCCCATGCGATATAATAATACCCAAGAAAATAATCCTGTCGCATGGCCATCACTAAATATCGGCTTCACCGCATAATTACCGACAGGCTCCAGCTTATCAATATTGACCTCTTCCTTACCGAGCTGCAGAACCTCCTGCCCTGGCCCATGCCCCTGCACTTCTGCGGAAGGTGAATATACCCGCAAAAATTCACAAGAGAATTTAAATTGAGCACCATCGCTAAAAGCAACTTCCAACATTTTGGATTTCTGGTGGAGTTTAATTTCGGTCGGAATCGGTGGCGATTCATTTGGTTTATGCATAGTGGGATACCGTTATCGTTATCGTTATCGTTATCGTTATCGTTATAATATATATCGACTTAAGTCTTCGTTTTCGGCGAGGCTCGCTAAATTCTCTTCAACATAGGCTTTATCCACGACCAAGGTTTGACCGGCTTTATCCGATGCTTCAAAAGAAATCGTTTCCAAGAGTCTTTCGAGCACGGTGTGCAAACGTCTAGCACCTATGTTTTCAGTACGTTCGTTGACTTGCCATGCAATTTCTGCGATTCGCGCAATGCCCTCGTTGGTAAAATCTATTTGCACATCTTCGGCGTTCATTAATGCTTTGTATTGCTCGGTCAGCGAAGCATCTGGCTCAACCAATATTTTCACAAAATCTTCTACCCCTAGCGCATTCAATTCAACACGAATCGGCAAGCGGCCTTGCAACTCAGGAATCAAGTCCGAGGGTTTCGATAAATGAAACGCACCCGAGGCGATAAACAAAATATGATCCGTTTTAATCATGCCGTATTTCGTAGTCACCGTAGAACCTTCAACCAAGGGCAGCAAATCACGTTGCACGCCTTCGCGTGAAACATCGCCACCCGCTTGCTCGGCACGCTTGCAGATTTTATCCATTTCGTCCAGAAAAACAATGCCATTTTGCTCTACCGCATGCAAAGCGGTGGCTTTGATCTTGTCCTCATTCACTAGTTTTCCAGCTTCTTCATCGGCCAGTAGTTTTTGCGCATCTTTGATCAACACTTTGCGTTTCCGAGTCCGCGTGGTCGCGATATTTTGAAAAATACCTTGTAACTGACTCGTCATATCTTCCATGCCAGGCGGACTCATTATTTCCACCCCGACATTAGGTTCTTGCAAGTCGAGTTCGATTTGTTTGTCGTCGAGCTTGCCTTCACGTAACATTTTGCGAAACCGCTGGCGGGTTCCAGATTCATCATCGCTGCGATCTTCATTCAGGCCAGAGGCCCCGCTTTCCGTGCCCCCGCGCGCAGGTCGCAGTAAAGCATCTAATATACGCTCTTCGGCGGCTTCTTCTGCGCGATATCTCACCCGATTGGTTTCTTGTTCACGAGTCAGTTTCAGAGAAACTTCCATGAGATCGCGGATTATCGATTCAACATCTCGACCGACATAACCCACTTCGGTAAATTTGGTGGCTTCAACTTTTACAAACGGCGCATTGGCTAAACGCGCAAGGCGTCTCGCGATTTCAGTCTTGCCTACGCCCGTAGGGCCAATCATTAAAATGTTTTTTGGCGTTATCTCACTGCGCAATGGCTCGTCAATTTGCCCACGGCGCCAACGATTGCGCAACGCAATTGCAACCGCACGCTTGGCTTCTTGTTGCCCAATAATATGTTTATCTAATTCCTGAACGATTTCTCTTGGTGTCATTTCCGACATTTTTTTATCCTAAACTTAACAAATGATGAATAACGCAATCCTTGCTTCGTGAGTTACGCATTGCAATCAATTTCTTCGAAAACCAGATTATGATTAGTGTAAATACAAATATCCGCCGCGATATTCAATGCGGTTTCTACCACCTCACGCGCCCCAAGTTCCGTGTTCTCGCGCAGTGCGCGCGCCGCTGACTGTGCAAATGGGCCACCGGATCCAATCGCAATCAGTCCATTTTCAGGCTCGATGACATCCCCATTGCCGGTAATCACCAATGACGTGGTTTTATCCGCCACCGCAAGCAAGGCTTCTAAACGCCGTAAAGCCCTATCGGTACGCCAGTCTTTAGCGAGCTCGACCGCAGAACGGGTCAAATGCCCTGAGTGTTTTTCCAATTTGGCTTCAAAACGCTCAAAAAGCGTAAATGCATCGGCAGTACCGCCCGCAAAACCCGCAATCACTTTGTCTTTATACAAACGTCTGACTTTGCGCGCATTGCCTTTCATGACGGTATTGCCCAAGCTCACCTGACCATCGCCGCCAATGACGACTTTATCGCCACGTCGCACGCATAAGATTGTTGTACCCCGGTATTGTTCCAATGACCTACACCCTTGTGTATCTGAGAAATCAGAGATTTTACATGATGAAACCTTTGCACGAGAACTAGTTTTCGTTCCAGCGGGGCATAAAGCGGCAAAAAAAGAATTGACCACCGGTAAATAGGGGATTTTAGATCATTTATAGTGCAATTAGAGCGCTAAATAGACGAAAATAGGCGCGTGTAAGGATCTCATCCCAGCGCATTGAAAGCACCTTGGTGAATCATCGAGCACAACACCAGTATCTAGGAGGCTGTCCAAGAACATGGATCAAAGGTTAAACCTAGATTCCGCAATTGACCACGATGAGGCATCGTTAAGCGGCTGAATAAAAAACGAATGAGGTGCTTTGTCGAATTCACTCAGAGGATGAGCGCGCTACGCCATGAATAGCGTCGTTGCGAATCGTTGCAATAGCGGGCTATTTCGCCTCATCGCGTCTTGCTCTTCACACTTATAAGCGCACTCTGCATACCGTCCAACTGCGAATTCTAGGTTAATATCGCAAAATCAACATCTCTTCTGAAATGGTGTTAGTTTCGGTTAAACCAAAAAATGAACGATCCATTGTCGTAACATCAATGCCATCGGGTAATAATAACAGAACTTTACCCTTTAGGTTTTCATCCCCCCGAGTTTCCCACATCTCAAGAAACTGCTGCTGCGTAAAACGACGATTGCCCCAAGAGGGGTCACCTAAACTGACACTGCCATCTGGGCTCACACTGCGGACAACGGAAAAGTGATCATCATCCCGGTATTTTAAATAGGCGATAGCCGGTACTTTAAGTTGGTGAAGTTGCTCAAAATTAAGCGCAATGCCCATGCCTTTGAGACCATAAGCTTGAACCACTTCCGCTAAGTCTTGAAAAGAGGCTGCACCGTCGGCCTCCATCCTATCCAACAGCTCGGCTTCGGTAACGTCTAAACCATAAAAACCATTCATAATCGTCGCCACGGAAGCGGCGCCGCAGGAATAGTCTAGATCCTGCTTGACGATTTGTTCGTCACGCAAGGCTTTCCAGGTCTTTAGCGGTATTTGTCCCTGGAGTGTTGCCGTGAAGAGGGACACCTCACTTGCCATACCCATGTTCACCATTCCGCATAGAAACAGGATGGCTAGGGTCTGTTGACGTTTCATTTTCATCACTGCGGGAGCCACTTTTTTCGCCCTACAAGGCGCAACAGTGGTGAAAATGAAACATCAACAAACCCTAAGCTAGAGTGATTTTTTTTCAACAAATTTTCTCCATCAGTTAATCCTAGAATCCGCCGTTGAACGGTATGCAGACGACGGCATGGATGCAGGAGGTAGAACACCAAAAGTAGGCGCTCTTAGGCGACGCATGAAGCAGTTGTCGAGTGCGCTTATAAGTGTGAAGAGCAAAACACGATGAGGCATAGCCCGCTATTGCAACGATTCGCAACGATGCTATTCACGCTTAAAGAGGACAGGTTTAATATTTGTAAGTATGAGAGCTGACCCCGGTGATCGTTAAATTGTTGCGTCACACACGTTTTATCACCAGGCCAGCTCTTTCGTTAAGTTCATGACGAGCAAAGAACTAACTACATACCATTCATGCCAGCCCCGCCGCCTAAAAGAGTATTTAGATCTTCTGTAATACCCATCATAAGAACACCTCTAGCATTACCCAAAAAAGTGCTCATATCTCCAGTCCAAGACTGAGTGGCAACTGACATTAAGAAGCCCCCAAAACCCGCAAGAAAAGGTAGAAACGTCATGTTACCCTCCGTCTCTAGCATTTCCTGTTCAGATAACATGAGCATATCTATGCTACTACCCGAACCGAACGCAAAAGCCATATCTTTATCGTCCATTGAATTCGCCACAGCGGATTGCGCGCTGAACAATAACGCAAGGGCAAAAATCAAAGACATACTTGTTAATTTTTTCATAATTACACTCTCTTTTAAAAAACATTTAATTTAAGACAATACTTTAAGTTTTTCCTTTTTTTCTGTTGTGTTTATACCTCCTTTAATGCTCGTGCTGTGTTGAAAATCGGCTGGGAAATTTATAGAGAACCGTCATGCTGATTTCAGCACCACTGTTGCCGGTGATGTCTGCACGGCTATCTATTTGCACAGTGGTGTATTTGCTCCAAGCATAGCCGATGCCTAATGCTAATTTGCTTTGGGTGATGAAGATACCTTGGCTTTGGCCGTTGATCTGGTCGCGCTGTTGCCAGCGCCATTGCAGGCCCTGGGTTAAGGTCACTTTGTGGTTTACCGCGAAGGCGACACCCGGATTAAAAAACAGGATGTCGCCGCTATTAATGCGTTGGTCTTGCACGGTGATTTCAGCACTATAGCGATAGCCGGTGGTCAGCGTTAAAACCAAGGGATCAATGACGCGGTAAATGGTGATACCCAGCAGACCTGCTTTACCGTATTTCAGCTCGCTGCCTTCAGCCGCGACATTTTCTGCCAAAGCCACTTCTGCAAAGCCTAATAATGCCGGTGTGGCATTGTCTTCGGAAAAACGATGATTCACCCCAAACCAAGCATCGCCGAACTTTTGCGTATTATCACCGGAGACGCCATTGACACTGAAGGTGCGAGTATTTTGGCTAATGCCACTCGTCCTACTATACAGTTCAGTTTTCAGGTTCAGGCCATAACGAACCCCGATGGAAAGCGCAAAAATATCGATATTTTGTCGAGCTTGGCTCACCGAAACAGGCACCGAGATAAACTGGCTGGGACCCAGTTGTAATGTGGTCAACAACGAATCTACATTACGCCGATCACTGTTTGCATACACCAAATTAATATCTGCACGCCAACGTCGTTCCGCTGTGAGCAGATTTTCAATGGTAAGGGGTAAATCTGCATGAGCAGCCGGAATCACTAAAACAATCAGCAGCAATGCAGCTATCAATCGATCTTTGAGCATGAAATTCCGCTCTTAATTATATTAAGCAAAGGTAATTACTCACCCTGTTAGACTCAACGCATGACAAGGAAACATTAAACCAATTATTAAATATTTACAAGCTTTAGATGATTAAATGTCAATCAAAAATTAAAGAAATTCTGAGAAAAATATTTCGACATACCTCGTCTATCCAAATGAGCCTCCCTCTCCAAATCGTCACCACTAAGCCAACCCTGAAACCCACTAAGACACTGAAAATAAAAATAAATACTTACTATGAAACATGCTGTGGATTTACAGAGTTCGAGCAAAAAACCCCTTGCGATACATCAGCGCTAGTTCGATTTCTTCAATAAATTGGCAGTGAAGGTATGGAGAAATATTTATAGTTTAGGTTAAATTACATGGCAAACATGCTGAAGGAAAAGAAGCTTTGTTAATCTTAAAATACTTTTTCAGAATCGATGACTTAAAAATTATCTTTTTTTCGACTTTTTTGCGCGTGGATGTGCTTGCTCGTAAACTTTCGCAAGGTGTTGAAAATCCAAATGGGTATAAATTTGAGTCGTGCTGATATTGCTATGCCCGAGCAACTCCTGAACAGCGCGTATATCACCGCTGGATTCGAGTAAATGGCTTGCAAATGAGTGGCGTAAACGATGAGGATGTAAAGTACCATTGACCTCCGAGGCCTTACCTTTCTGAGCCAAACGAGCTTGTACACTGCGCGCGGCTAAGCGGCTTCCGCGTTTGGAAAGAAAGACCGCCTGAGTTGCTTCTGCTTTTAATAACTGATGCCGCAAGCTCAACCAACGTATTAAGGCCTGTTTAGCGTGTGTGCCTACAGGCAATAAACGTGTTTTATTTCCCTTGCCAAGTACTTTGACCAAACCTTGCTGGAGATCCAGATCATTCAGATCTAGATTAACCAATTCAGCTAGGCGTAAACCCGAAGAATAAAGCAATTCCATGATGGCCCAGTCGCGGATAGCAACGATGTTTTGCGCTTCAGGCGGGGGGGTTAATAATGCATTTACTTGATCGACATCCAGTGTGGAAGGTAATTTTTTTACGGACTTCGGCGCCGTCACGCCTTCTGCTGGATTGTTATCGAGTCGCCTTTCGCGCTGTAAATAACGGAACAAACAGCGTATGGCGCAAAGACTGCGCTGAATGCTTTTTCCGCTTAATCCTTGACGGTACAGACTTGCTGCAAATTGTCGCACATCATTTGGACGCACACCTGGCCAATCCGCTATCTCATTTGCTCTGCAATATTCTTGGAATCGTGCGAGATCCCGTTGATATGAGAGCAATGTATGAGGCGAATAACGGCGTTCGTTTTTCAAATACTCAAAAAAATCACTCATCAGGAACAGCTCTTCCACTTAAACACCTTTGACTCAAAGAGATTTTAAAATTAACGCTATCTTATAGCGGTCGGCTACTATTATAGGATAGTAGACTCCGCAAATAAATTATACTCTGCGGGCCCCGCTGGCACTTCTCCAGAGTCAGTCATAACAAACAATTATCGACAACACCATGCGAAGTTGATCAAAAAAATTTTATCACATTTAGATGTCAACAAGCGGCAGTTATAATCTACTCACTACAAATAAAAATAACATTCCTTAAAAAGCACAAATTGAACTCGACGAGGCCTATCGAATCGCTAATTCCCCAAATAGTTTTGAGAGTATCGCGTAAAAACTTCCTTAAAAAGTATTAGACACGCTTTCAACATCACTACTGGATATTATGCCAGCACTAACATTTAACCGAGAATCCGCAGTTGGACGGTATGCAGATATAATAAGCAGAAATCAGCGAAAGGTGCAGCCTATCCCGAAATATTAGTTTTCGGTGCATAGTTAATACATTGTTATATCGGTAAATATTCACATTGCCAAAAAATAAACAGCAAGATAGGCTGCAAGGGGGTAGTATGCACCTTCGTTAGAATAAAACTGTTATGTGGCAAAGAGAGTGAGTCGTCTTGAATAATAAAAGCAGTCATTTTTATA